>JANWXU010000158.1 GCA_025057395.1 Bacteroidia bacterium
CTGTAGAAGGAACAGCCGTAGTACAGCTACCAGCAACTGCACGCAAATAAACAGTATTTGTCCCTGGTAATAAATTAAGCTGCCCTATACCATTTCCAATACTTCCTGTAATACTTGCTGTATAATTACCTGGAGAGGTAATATTAGGAATTACACTAATAACTCCCGTACCTGGTAAATTATTTGAAAAATTAGGATCTTTGCTTAGTAGTATTTGCGAAGGCGCTGTATTTGCATAAGTACCTGAAAAATTAAGCGGCGAACTTGCACTTATTGTACCGCAATAAAATATATTAGCTGGGTTATTAAGAACCGTGGGAGCAGCTAAGCGATGAATAGTAGTATTTATAGTAGCTGTTGTGCAGGCTGTACCATTATAGATACCGCGTAGGTACACAGTATTAGCACCGTCAACCAAATTAAGACGGTTGTTAGCCGTACCTATACCATTGCTTCCATTATCTATATCTAAAATAAAATTAGTTCCTGAAATTGTAAGAGTATTACCCATGCTTGGTACCTGCAATGTACCGTTATTAGAAGTACCAGGAAAACTAGGATTATTGCTTAATTCTATAGCTGTAGGAGCTGTTCCCGTAAAAGTACCGGTAATCTGAAAAGTGCCCGTTGTGCCACAGGAGGGCGTTACACTTGTGATGCTTAAAGAAGTAGTAGCTGGTTGATAATTAATAGTAAAATTTTGTGTATTAGAAATACAACCATTTTTAATAGTACGAACATAAACCGTATTAGAACCTGCTACCAAATTTAATTGACCTATACCATTACCAATGTTTGCTGTAATAGAAGCAGTAAAGTTACCTCCTCCTACACTAGTGGGAACTACACTAATTACTCCATTACCTGGAGCAGTATTGGTAAAATTAACATCTTTGCTAAATTCAACAGTAGCAGGGTCAGCCCCCGAATAAGTGCCTCCAATGTTAATTGGAGAGCCAGCACTAACAGTACCACAGAAATTGATAATAGAGGGTGCTATACTCGATAGATTCGTAGGACTTGCTAAGCGGTTAATAGTACTACTAGTAACAGCAGTATAACAATTGGTATTGTACACCCCCCGTAAATGAACTGTATTAGCACCATCTACAATATTTAGTCGATTAGCCGCAGTTCCAATAGCCAAGCCTGTATTACTGATATTCAAAATAAAATTATTACCCGAAATAGTCATGGTATTAGGACCACCAGGAACCGTTAAAGTACCATTATTTATAGTACCTGGAAAAAGAGAATTATTACTAAGCTGGATGGAAGTAGGTGCCGTTCCTGTAAAAGTACCGGTAATCTGAAAAGTACCTGTTGTGCCACAGGAGGGTGTCACACTCGTTATGCTTATTGAAGTAGTTGCCGGCTGATAATTAATAATAAAATTAGCTACATTTGAAGTACAGTTACTTGCAATGGCACGAGCATATACAGTATTACTACCTGCTACTAAATTCAATTGTCCGCTACCATTGCCAATATTGCCCGTAATATTAACATTAAAATTACCACTGCTAGGAATATTAGGAATTAGAGCTACTACCCCTGTTCCGGGTAAAACATTATTAAAATTAGGATCAGTACTTAGCTCTATAATTGTAGGATTAGTGCCTGAAAAAGTTCCACTCACTGGAATAGGACTGCTACCACTAATAGCTCCGCAAAAATTAATAGGACTAGAGGTAATTGCCAAAGCACTCGGAGGATTAGCTAATCGACTAATAGAAGTAGAAGCTACTGCAGTGTAACAAATAATATTATATACACCTCTTAGGTATATAGTATTCGAACCATTTGCTAAGTTTAATTGGTTTATACCAGCTCCAATTGAGCTATTATCGATTATCAAAATAAAATTATTACCCGAAATAGTCATGGTATTAGGAACACCAGGAACCGTTACCGTTAAAGTACCATTATTTATAGTACCTGGAAAAAGAGAATTATTACTAAGCTGGATGGAAGTAGGTGCTGTGCCTGTAAAAGTACCTACAACCTGAAAAGTGCCTGTTGTCCCACAGGAAGGTGTTACGCTCGTTACACTTATCGAAGTAGTGGCAGATTGATAAGTAATAGTAAAACTAGCCACATTCGAAGTACAACCATTAGCAATAGCACGTACATATACCGTATTAGCTCCATTTACTAAATTGAGCTGCCCTACACCATTGCCAATGTTTCCTGTAATACTTGCTGTATAGTTTGTAGCGCTATTGATAGTAGGTATTACGCTAATTACCCCGTTACCTGGCGCAGTATTCGTGAAGTTGATATCCTTACTAAATTCTATTAAAGTAGGTGCTGCATTACTATAATTACCATTTACATTTATTGGCGAACCTGGAGATACAGCCCCGCAGAAATTAACATTTGTAGGATTTGTAATACTAGTAGGATTTTGAAAATAAGTTACTGTAGTGCTCACGAAATTAGAAATACAACCAGGATATTGGGTAGCAGTGGCCCGTAGATAAATTGTAGTAGTACCATTAGTATTCAGCGATAAAGGAGCAGGATTAGCTGCAATATATACATTATAGTTGCTTCCGGCTACTTGGTACGTGTGGGAACCAAAACTAAGAGCACCTGAGGTTGCAATTCCCAGGGCACTCCCAAAATTTACATCTTCATCTACTTCAAAATTTAAACTCGTAGGCAAACTAAAACCTGTAGCTGAAATGTTTCCCGATAACCCTAAATAATTCGGGGCAGTTCCGATACTTCCACAAACAGGAGAATTAGAAGTAATTGTAGAAAGACTTAAAGAAGCATTTACTATTGCATTTACCGCCAAACGAGAAGATTCGCAATAAAAATAAGGATATTGCGTTTGAGCAAAGCCTAAGTAATACGTACCATTCGCAGCAATATTAGCCACCAACGTTCTATTTAAATTACGATTTCCATTATCATTAAAGTTTCCTGCTTCTGTAGCTATTGGTAAGCCGCCTAAGGGTGTAGAAAATAGCTGCAGCCTGTATTGCCCTGTTGCACTACCTGTTGCATCAAAATCTGAAATTGCAACAGCACCGCCATTATTAGTTATAAAAGTTAGATTACCAGCGCCGCATCGCGTAAGTATACTAGTAGCTGCATTCAAGCTCGGGGTAGGCAAATTAGATGAGCTCACTACAATACTTCCCGCATTAGCCGCAAGGTTACCGATTCGGTTTGCAGATCCTGTTATAGCAAAGCAACCAGGTAAGATAGTGGTATTAGGAGCATCTACATAAGCAGTAGTTGCAAGTACTCCTGTTGAAACACCATCAGCAATAGTAGAGTTTGCATATACCGTTACTTCTACCAAGTCGCCTGGGTTAGGAAAAAGAGGATTGGTAGTATATTCTTCATGGTTAGAGGGAGTACCTGTTACAAAAGTATAAAAATCTGTAGCCGGATTCGATGGCGAATAATATTTCGAAAGACGCAAAACATTACCGCTACCTGCAGGCATGGTTAGAGTAAAAGTTACTAAGCCCGGACCACCACAACGCCCTACCGGCTGTGGAATACCCGGTACTGCTAAAGGCGTAGGTAAAATAGTAACCGGCACTGGCTGCCTATCCCCCTCTACTTTCCAAATAGGGTCAAAAGAAGAAAAATAAAGTGTAGTGTTAGTAAGGTTTTGCAAAGTGATATTACCATTTCCCACAGTGGTAGATTCTCCTATTTGATTATTAGTAATGTTTGTAAAACTTACTGGTTCTGGGTATATATCGTCATAGATATTACCAAAATTATTAGCAGTAGTAAAACGAGCCTGTAAGCCAGATACTTGAATTTGGGGTGCTGCCACACCTATCGTTGCTTGGGAGCCCGCAAAACCAAAAGCCTTAATATTTTGCCATGCTGTCTGGTGCATATACCTTGGAGTAAAAAGCTGCTGCCACTGACCTCCACTAGGACGCATAAACGCTACCCATTGACCTTGTCCCCCTATATTATTAAGTTCATACTGATTACCATCGCGCTTGAAAAGTAAATAATCACCTGTTGCACTTGCTCCGTTTCCTCCCCAAGCATAGATTTCAAATTCATATACTTGACCCGTAGTGAGAGTTATTCCGCTAGGAAAGCCTATCCATGTACTCTGGTCAGTAAAGGAAGCTGCTACCGTACCACCCCCCGGAGGAACTATAAATTGCATAGCAGCCATATCTTCATCGGCACTTAAGCTTAGTTCATCACTATAAAAATCTAAAAGCTCACTATTTCCCCAATTATAATTTCCTAGAACAAAATAAAAGTTTCCACCATCGGTGTTAGGATTAAACTTTATGCTAAATCGAATGTATACTGCCTCGGCAGAACCTAGACCCCAACCGTCATATTGCCAGGCGGCTTTATTTACTTTGGCATTCATTCCACCAGAAGGTTGAGCACTTAATAATAAGCTAGTACCCGTAAAGTTAAGTCTACTTTGCGTGGTAGCATTACCCGGTGATTGATTATGCGCCCTACCAAAAAACATAAAATTGGGGGTTCCCATTACATTTTCATAAAAACCTACATTTGGTGGTGGCGGCGATGAATTTGGTGCAGAACTATAATCTGATGGACTCAGCGCCTTTCCTAAATTAAAGCTAACAGCGCCAGCTTTTGCTTCGTTAATAGGTGCAGCATTCGAATACACCCTTACCTTGTGGTTGGGATTAGCTACCATTGCACTAAAAGTAATAGTAGGCGTTCCGCCGCATCCTTTGCCCGTATTAGGAGCTACTACTCCTGGCTGCTGTAAGCTAGGTTTACTAATAGGAAAGACAGTAAGTTGAGCCCACATTCTAGAAGGGGCAAATAGCCCTACTGCCATTACTCCCCAAATTAACAAGTTTCCTAGATGCTTTTTTGAAATTCTTTTAAAAATCATTTCCATGCTTTGAATTAAGTTAAAGTTCGGAGTTTTTAGCCTAGCTATTAAACTAATCACAATTCTAAAAGATACAAGTGCTCCTAAGCCAAGCTAAATTAGAATAAAAATCCTAAAAAGTATATTATGGATAAAGAAAAATTATAAAAACTTAATTTTTTTATAATTTAGATTAGTGTTAACAAGAAATTTATCACTTATTCAATACTTCAAAAATTCTATTAAGCAGCTTGGTAAAAAGTATTTGCTCTAAAGATATTTGTTCTATTTTTTAATATTACTCTTTAATCAGAATAGCTAATACCCAGAAATAACTGAAGATCGAAGAAAGTTATGAACTTACGCTCAATGGCTACACTTTTTTTATCTATTACCCTTGCCTTTTGCATATTTTTTTCGAGTAAAATCAAAGCTCAAGGAGGAAAAGATTGTGTAATTCCTCTCAACTTGCAAGTATTTGAAGAACTTTGCTCAGTACCTAATTCGGGAGCTATTATTATTGATTGGTGGGGGGGTACGCAACCCTATCGATTCCAATGGAGCGGACCTAATAATTTTACTAGTACTACCCCCAACTTAACAAATATAAGTGCGGGTAGCTATTTTTTACGACTAATAGATGCGCGGCAATGTACTACAGAATTAAGCATCGAAGTCCCTCTGCAAAGCGGAATTTCTTTTTATTTTTCTGCAGACTTCGAAAATAAAAGCATTGGAATTAGTACATTCGGTACTAATCCTATGAGTTATATACTCTGGAAATTTCCTAGCGGTCGTACCCTAACTACCGATGAATTTGTTATAACCAACCTTACAGAAATAGGAATATATGAGGCTACTGTTTATGATAATCAAGGCTGTAGTACCAGCCAAAGTGTATATTTTTCTCCCTGCCCTCGAGCAGCAGTAAAAGCCCAACCCCAAACTTGTGACCCCCCTAATGGAAAGCTTTTTTTCACGTTTAGCAATTTGCCTGCTGAACTAGGATATTCTATTTCCTTAAATAGCCAAGTCTATGGAAGTACCACAATTATAGAAAACTTACCTGCTGGAGAGTATTTGTATTCCATCGATTTTACAAATCGTATTGATTGTGGCATAGTAAGTACTATTCAAATACCTTCAAAACCTCTACTGGTTTTTCCCCAAATTACTCATCCTAACTGTGCTGAAAAAAATGACGGACAAATTACTTTAGTAGCAACCGGTGGAATTGCTCCGTATTATTATACCTGGGCAAATGGAAGTACTAATCCTACCCAAATAGGACTAGCAGCAGGCAAATACTTGGCAACGGTTACAGATTCTACCGGCTGCCAGGTAGAAGTAGCTGCTACTTTAACAGCTCCTTCCCCCATTAACGTGCGTTTAGCCTCTATAGTAGATGCAAACTGTACAACTAAAGTTGGCGGTTCGGCAAGCATAGGAGCTATTACGGGAGGAACAGAACCATATATTGTACGCTGGTCGAATAACACAGTAGGCAATACTACTAGTAACCTTGCTCCAGGTCCTGCCTTTGTAGAAGTAATAGATGCTAAAGGATGTGTCACACGGCAAAATTTTACTCTCTCTCAAGTAGGAAATATTGCTCCCCCTACTTTTTCAGTACCTAGCATTTGTGGCACGGGCTCTACTGCAATTCGCCTAGAAGGCAACACTCAAGAATGGAGCGCTGTAGAACTATTTGCTAACCCTCAAGATAATACTCCCCTTGAAATCCAAAATGAGCCTCCATTTACTTTCATTACCCCTATTCTAACTACCACCACTTTTTTTTATCTTCGAGCAACAGAAAAAACGATTGGCTGCCAAACAGGTAAAATTCCTGTTCGAGTACTTGTTAATGCACCGCCTCCGGCTCCACAAGTGAGTCCTCAAAGCCGTTGTGGAGCAGGAAGTGTTACTTTTAGTATTGCTGCAGCAGCAAATTCTGAAGTAGTTTTATTTAGCGCCCCTATCCCTTCTAACCCTATTGGTATCGATGCTACCGCACCGTTTGTTATTAATACTCCGAGTATTTTGACTAATACCATTTTCTATATAGCTGCACGCTTACCCGGCTCAGAATGTTATAGCGATATTGTGCCAGCGCCTGCCACTATTATTCCTTCTCCGGGCAGACCCTTTGCTCCTGATGTAGAACGCTGTGGAGCAGGACTTATCACTATCACTGCGCAAATGGGAGATCCAGCAGGAAGTAGCTTACTTTTATACAGTAGCCCTACTGAAAATTCACCTTTGCAAGAAAATACTAATTTCCCTCATCTATTCACTATTAATGTAAGTACTACTAGTACTTTTTATTTAGAAGCCCGTAGCAGTTGTAATGTTTGTCCAAGTCAGAGAGTACCAGTAGTAGTAACTATTCATAATCCACCACTTCCGACCTCTATTCGTTCAAATGCCCCTATTTGTGAAGGAGGTACTCTGCAATTTACCCTGGGCTCTATTGTTCCGGGGGCTATTTATGAATGGCAAGGACCTGCAAATTACCGCTCTAATAACCCCAACGCTCAGCGCTTACTGATGGAGCCTCAATTTGCCGGTATATACACTTTATCTATTCGCACAAGTAATGTCTGCCCTCCGCTAATTTTAGTTTCGGAAAATATACCTGTTTTACCTAGGCCTGCTATTTCTATTCTTGCTTCCGATACAGTTCTTTGCCAGGGAAGTAGCCTTAGACTTAGCGCTCCACTTTTACCAGATGCTACCTATAGCTGGAGTGGTCCTAATAACTTTTTTGCCAATACTCCCCAAGTTACCATCAATAATATTACATCCATTCGAAGTGGCGTATATTCCTTGGTAGTATTCTTGCCTAATTACCCTGCAGAATGCAACCAAGTAAGCGCCTT
>JANWXU010000159.1 GCA_025057395.1 Bacteroidia bacterium
ATGCTGTTAGGCGGCAGTATAACGGGTTTTTTATCAGGTTGGGCAGGTAGCGCTGGGCCGCTAGGGGCCGCTTTTTTTCTAGGACTTGAACTTGCTCCTGCTGCCTATGTAGCTAGTGAAGCATTTACGGCGTTATCGATGCATATTGTAAAAATTCTTGTTTATCACCAATACCAGCTAATCGGGGAAAAGGAATTTTATTATGGTATCTTTATGGGAATAGCTATGATACTTGGCAGCTACGTAGGAAAAAAAATTATTGAAAAAATAAACCGTCAGCAATTTGTTAGGCTTGTTGAAATGTTACTTATTCTTGCAGGCATTCATATGATATATCTGGCATTTTTGAATTAGAAATATACAAATCTAATTAGAAGCGCAACGGTAGAAACAGTAGAGTGGTTATCATAAAGTTTAATTGAAAATATTTTGAATATCTTTTAATTTTAACTAACTCTTTTTGTAAGCTATGAAAGCCAGCGTAGTGAATACTGATAGTTTTTATAATACATTTTTGTTTTTATTTCTTTATTATACCGGCCTAGTTTTTTTGCCCGCAAGTTATTGCCAGCAAGCGGCTACTTCAAAAGGAAAAGAATTTTGGGCAGGTTTTATGCTCAACAGAGACTCGGGCAGAGAACTTGCTATTTATATTGCTGCAGAAAAAACTACTCATGGAACAGTATCCATACCCGGGCAAGGATTTTCTCAAAATTTTAGCGTTGGAGCAGGGCAGAATATTCGAATAAATATTCCTATCGATGCAGCAATGGCTTGGGGCTGTAATCCTGATATTGAAAATAAAGGGATTTATATTACTGCTGAAGATAGTGTTTACGTATTTGCTCTAAACCGGTCTTCTCCATCTACAGACGCAACCTTAATTTTGCCTGTACATGCGTTGGGAGTAGACTACTACGTAATGACTGAAGGAAATGAGCAGGAAAGTGATGCGGGGTGGGGTATTGCTAGCCATCAATGCATTATTCTAGCTACTCAAGACCAAACCGTATTAGAAATTACGCCTAGCACAGCCACGTGTGGTAATTGGCAGGCGGGGCAAACGTATACTCTTTCTCTAAATCGGGGTGAAATTTTCCGTCTGCGTGGAATTAATGGAGACCTCACAGGTACGCGTATTCGCACGGTAGGATGTGGCCTTAAGCCTTTTGCTGTTTTTGCAGGCCACGTTTGGACGCAATTGGGCGGTACAGGCGCCTCAGACCATCTTTTCGAGCAAATGATTCCGATTACTGCGTGGGGAAAATCTTATGTTGCCTCTCCTGTACTAGGAAGAACAATTGGCGATATAGGAAAAGTACTTGCTGCTGCTAATAACACTGAAGTAAAGATTGGAGAAAATCCTCCAGTAGTACTTCACTGCGGGCAAAGTTATACTTTTCCTATTCCAAGTGGAGATAATGCTCTTGCTATTCAGGCGAATAAGCCTATCCTTGTAGGCCATTTTAATAAGGGCGAAGGTAGTGATTTGCAAACGGATCCTTTTTTCATACTGCTTAGCCCTATTGAGTTGATGCCTCTAAAAGCTATTACAGTAGCCGCCATTTCTATTCCAGGAGCTTGGCGTCATGCAGTTAATATTATTACCCACAAAGCCGATACTGCTTTTGTTAGCTGCAGTGCTGGAACTTTACGGTGGTTCCCGACTATTGGTAATTCTAATTACTACCATGCGCGTCTTTGGGTACCATCAGGTAACATTCGAATTACTTCTTCGCGTGGGGGCTTTGTAGCTACTGTTTGTGGGCATAAGCATATTGAGTCTTATGGATATGCAGCTGGTATTAGCCTTCTCCCTAATGCTTTTCGCATTGAAGCACCGACAAAAATTTGTCAAAACCAAGCCCTAACTTTGAAGGCTTTTTCTGACTTTCCGTCGGCACAAACTACCTGGGAATTAGAGCCTGGTGTAATTTTAGGGGGTAACCGGGTAGAATATACTTTTAAGCAGCCAGGAGTGTTTAATATTAGTGCTAGAATGCGCTCACCCCAAGATTTTTGCCCTAGTAATACAGAGTTTTGTTTGCAGCATACTATCACTGTATTACCTGCGCCTAAACTCGATTATGAGAAGCCTAAACCTATTTGTCAAGGGCAAGCTTTCACTTTTTCTCTTTCTTTATTAAATGCTTCAGCTTCTGACCAAGTAAGGCTTTACTATCGGGTGGAACAAGAAGCCTTGGATTCTCTTTTGTTTGATACTGAGGGTAAGGCAGTGATTACTATTTCTTCCTTACAGCAAAATGCTACTTTGCAACTACAAAGACTTGTGAATACTTTAAGTGGTTGTACTACAGAGTTAGACATCTCTGTGCCTATTACTGTGTTGCCCTTAGCTAAATTACCTGCTTGGGAATTGCCCAGGAAAATTTGTTTGGAGAAAGTATTGACTTTAGAATTTCAGGAAACTATACCTGGCCTAAAATATTTTTGGGAAATACATAGAGGGGATAATTTACTTACTCAAGTAGAGGGTAAATCTTCATGGAATTACACTTTTCTCGAGGCAGGTACTTATAGGGTATTGCTTAGAGTAGAGCAGCCAGGTTGTAACCAAATTGAAGAGGTAAAAGAGGTAGAGGTAATACGTACTCAGGCTCCTAGGCTGGTTTTTCAATCTTTTCCCTTATGTAGCTTCAGATCCGCTTTATTGCGTTTCCAACTTCCAGAACCTACTGCAGAATTAGGATGGACTTGTGAAGGTGCTACGATGCGTCAAATTTCTTCTAATGGGGAATTTGAATTAGTTTTAGAGGGTTCTAGGGAAGTAATAATTCAAACTTGGCAGAGGAATAGTCTCTGCACTCCAGAAACTTTGAAGACTACTTTGGAAGTTTTTCCTACTCCCAATTTTTCGATAGCAACTACTAAAAAAGAGCTTTGTCCAAAAGAAAAATTTATTTTTGGTGTACAGGAAAGTTCCACTGCTTTGGATTCTGTAGTTTGGTTTTGTCTGGGGGCTAATATTAATAAGCACTACAAAGGAATAGGACCTTTTGAGGAATTTTTTGATTGGCCAGGTGAGTATCAATTAAAGGCTATTGGATTTTTCAAAGGATGCAGCTCAGATGTACAAATTGTTCGTTTAAAGACTAAAGGACTGCCTACTGCTACTTTTGAAATTACTCCCAAGGTTATTTGCCTGCAAAGTCAAGGATTGGCTACTTACAAAGGTCCCATTGGAATGGATTGTAAATATTTATGGCAATGTGCAGATTGCGTTAATAATTTGCCCAACGCCGCGCAGGTTCCCTTACAATTTAATAGCATAGGCTTAAAGACCGTCTCCTTGCAAATAGAAGCTATGGGCTGTACTACGGGAATTTTTTCTCAAACCGTTTTAGTGCGTAAACCTGTACAGCCTCAGTTAGATTTCTCATTTGTAGGTTGCAGCTCCGCGACCCGTATTCAAATTGTTAATCCCCAGGATGGTTACCGCTATCAGCTTTCCCTTCAAGAGGGGAAATGGTTCGACACTCATTTTTCGCCTTCAATAACAAATGAAAAATACTTTATTTATGATTTTCAAGAGCCTGGAATGTATGAATTAAAAGTAGCTATTATCGATAGTATGGGCTGCCCGGATACACTTCAGGTAAACTATAGTTACCAGCCTCATGAGCGTTTGGCTAGCTTTATTCCTACTATTTTTACGCCCAATGGAGATGGGCTAAATGATTTCTGGGGTGTTGAAGGCCCACTTAAAGACTGCTTACAAAAGCTATATATTTACGACCGCCGTGGTAGATTAGTTTTTTCCACTTCTAATCCTTATCATTTATGGGATGGCACTGTAGAGAGACATCCTGCTACAGAAGGCACGTATATATATACGCTGGAGCTTATGATTGATGGAAAGATATATACACGAAGCGGAGTAGTAACTCTTTTGCGCTAGTCTAATCCTAGTTGTTCTCTTAAAAAATCAATATCTCCATCCCAATCTTCATATCTCCCGTACTGGCCATCGGTCATAGCGTAAAAATATAGTTCATCTATTTCTTTACGAGGATCATACCCCTTCCACTCTTTTTCTTCTTCTTGTTGCTGGTAAAATTCCTCCTGTTCCGCCTCCCAAATTGCATATTTTTGGTTTAGTCTTTTTTGAGCTTCTTCGGAGAGTGAAAAATTAGGAAAAAGAGACTTGATTTCTTCTAATACTTCCTTTGAGATATAAAAGTAATATTAATTAACATAAGAGGGGTCTTTTTCTATTACTTTTTTCAAGCTTTTTCCCTTATGTTTTCCAAAATTAAGTATTGTATCCAAGCCATAAAATTTCATTTTATTATATAGTACCATAGCAGTAAAGTAATATGGTTAATAATTAATAAATAAGTTTATTAGTAATTTTGTTATTTGTCAAGAATTGCAGAAAAAATATTAAAAATCAAAGGGGAGGAAAGAGGAAAGGCTACGTAGAAAATTGATAAATCAATTTTAGGACTTGCTACTCATCAGGTGAAGAAACAGTGAGTTTAAATTCTAGTACGTGAATTTTATTATCGGGGGTAACATATGTGATTTTTACGGGAATATTTTCCTTTTGAACATCGGGAGGTACGTAATTGTCTTCGGCATTACCCTTGGTATCTACTCGAAATTGTCTTTTTTGAGTATAAAAAGGGCTCACTTTTACCTCCATGGTAATCTTAGAATTAGGCTTAAGGTAATGTGCATCGAACATTACTTTTTCTCCTAGAGGTAAATCGATTTCAATTCCTGGCTTTAAAACTTGACGGTCAAGAATTAGAAGTGGCTCAGGAGGTAGGGAGTGTTGGGCAGAAACTAAAACTTTTAGTACAAGAAAGAAGCTCAGAAAAACAAGATGAAGCTTCATATTGCTAGCGGGTTAAGGAGGCTGAGAGAGAAACTTAGGAGCGAAGGTAGCTATAAAAATTACTAAAAATTATAAAACTATAAACGAATTCCAATCATTGTGACATCGTCAATTTGTTCTCCATCGCCGCGCCAATCTTTCCAAACAATGTTGAAAAGTGCTTTTTGTACATTCATACTTTCCTGGTGATTATTTTCTATAAGTGCTTTCAACTGTTTAGTAGAAAACTTTTTTTCTTGGGGTCCCCCCAGTTGATCTACAAAGCCATCGGAAAATAAATATATTACATCGCCGGATTCTATTTCTAGAATATGGGTTTTGAAAACTCGCTCCTGCTCCATTTGTTCACCCCCAATAGACATCTTATCGGCTTCAATAACAATAAGCTGATTATTGTGCACCCAATAGAGGGGACGCTTAGCTCCTGCATACTCTACCTCTTCGCCAAATCGGCTAATAGCACAAAGGCAAACGTCCATTCCATCTTGAGTTAGAGCATCATCTTCATCTTGGCGAAGTGTGGCACGTACTTGTCGGTGAAGTTCAGTTAAAATATCTCCTGGTCTATGGATATGCTGCTGTAAAACAATTTGATTCAGCAAATTATACCCAATAAGAGACATAAAAGCTCCCGGCACCCCATGTCCTGTACAATCGACTACTGCTACATAAATGCGATCTATGGTTTTATTAAACCAGTAAAAATCACCGCTAACTACATCTTTAGGTTTGTATAACACAAAATAATCATTTAGCTCCTCGTCCATTGCTTTTTTAGACGGTAAAATTGTTTTTTGAATTCGGCGAGCGTATTTTAAACTTTCTAGAACGTCTTGATTAAAAGCTTCGATTTTATCTTTTTGTAGCATTTGGGAAGTAATATCGAAAGCGACTGACCAATATTTTATGATATTGCCGCTTTCATCTAAAACTGGACAAATAAACGTGTCTATCCAGTAGGTATTATAATCTTTAGCACGATTTTGTAACTCGCCGCGCCAGGGTTTCCCCGCCTTAAGGTGATTCCACATATCTGTAAAAAGTCCAGATTCCATTCTACTCGAGCGCAAAATGTTAATATTTTTACCAATTAATTCGGATGCAGTGTATTTGGAAAGCCTAATAAATTCTTCATTGGCATATAAAATATTTCCTTGTAAGTCTGTTTCGGCAAATAGTGGAAGAGGATGATAGTCTTTAAAGTGCTGGAGTAGTTTTTCAATCATTAAGTCGCGAACTGTAGGATCACTACAGTCGAGCTTTAAGTTTGCTAGCTCGCTTTCCATTTGGCGGTTAAGTTGAAAATGTTTGTCGAGTGTTTCAATAACCCATTGATATAGTTCTTTCGTATATTCCCTGCTCACGATTGCCCAAAGTTTGAAACAAATTCTTAAAAATTACAATTGAACGGCTGAAAATTGCTGCAAAAAGCGAATATCATTTTGAGTATATAGTCTTAGATCAGGTATTTGAAATAAAAGCATAGCTATTCTTTCGACCCCCATTCCGAAAGCAAAGCCACTATACTTTTGAGCAGAAATATGGCAATTTTCTAGCACGTTAGGGTCTATCATTCCACAACCTAAAATTTCTACGTAGCCTGTATCTTTACAAACCCGACATCCCTTTCCGCCGCAAATAAGACAAGAAATATCTAGCTCTGCGCTAATTTCTGTGAAAGGAAAGTAGGAAGCTCGAAGACGTATTTCAACATTTTTTCCAAAAAGTTGGTGTACCAGATAAAATAAAGTTGTTTTCAGGTCGCTAAAACTAACATCTTTATCAACATAAAATCCATCTACTTGATTAAAAAAACAATGGGAGCGAGCAGTAATAGCTTCATTACGATATACTCTTCCAGGAGCTACTGCCCGGATAGGAGGCTGATGAGTTTCTAAAATTCGAACTTGCACACTAGTAGCATGCGTGCGCAAAAGTTTGTCTTCACTTATAAAAAAGGTATCTTGCATGTCCCTAGCGGGGTGGTCAGGTTCGAAGTTTAATCCGGTAAAGTTATGCCAGTCGTCCTCAATTTCGGGGCCTGTTACTATTACGAAGCCCATCCTCTGGAAGGTTTTAAGTATTTTCCACTGCACAATACTTATAGGATGCCTTCCTCCTCTACGGTAGGCTCCACCTGGTAGGGTAAGGTCCCGTGGAGCTTGTATTGAAAATACAGAGGTAAGCTGTGCTTTCTGTTGCTCCCAACGTTGCTGAGCCTCTTTTTTTAATTCATTAAGGGCTTTTCCTATTATAGCTTTTTCCTTTGCATCAATATCTTTGAATTGCTCAAAGAGCTGGGAGATAATTCCTTTTCGCGATAAGTACTTTAGACGAAATTCTTCTACTTTTTCTAGCGTATCTAGTGCTTCGTTTTGTAATGTTTGACGTAGGTCTTCAATTTTTTCAAGCATATTATGTTTTGATACAAATTTAGTAAAAAAGTTGTAAGTGGTCTATAATTCTAGCTTTACTTTGTAGTTTATAACGTTGGCTTTTTTTGATTACTTTTTTCTTAAAGTAATTAACTCAAGATTCTCCTGCAGCTTTACTTAAAATAAAAATTAAGGGAAAGGTAAAATATTTGACTTTGAGTTGGATACTTTGCGTGTAATGCAATTTGCACAAGAAAATTATCGGTTCCAAAAAGTTATAACAAGCTTAGGCTTGCTTTTATTTGTGATAAAGCTTTTAGCTTGGTATCTAACCCAATCTATAAGTATTCTAACTGATGCTCTAGAAAGTGTTGTTAATTTAATATCAGGTTTTTTTGGACTCTATAGTTTGTACCTTTCTGCCTTGCCAA
>JANWXU010000015.1 GCA_025057395.1 Bacteroidia bacterium
CTAAGGCTGAATTGTAAGCAATAATTTCTGGATACTCTTGCAATAAAAATTCAAAATTCGTTTCTAATTGCGAGGGTAGGATAGGAAGCCTTTCACTACGTAGTTCTTCTGGAAATTTGCGCGTGGCATCAATTCCTAGCTTACCGCCAAAAGCCATCTTAGAACAAGAATGATCCAAAACATCTGTAGGACCCTGACTAATAATAATATCTTGCTGCGGATCTACATTTTCTGAGACATAACGTGCCAATGCTGCATAATCTTGTATTTTTACGTGCTCATCCACCACTATCATCATTTTAGTAAACATCATCTGCCCTGCTCCCCACAGCGAGTGCATCACCTTGAGGGCTTGGCCGGGGTAAGTTTTACGAATTTGTACTATTGCTAAATTATGAAACACTCCCTCTATGGGTAAATCCATATCCACAATTTCAGGCACCATTGTCATTTTGATTGGGGCTAAAAAAATTCGCTCTGTTGCTTTGCCTATCCAAGCATCCTCCTGGGGGGGAATTCCTACAATGGTACTAGGATAAATAGCATTCTTTTTATGCGTGATAGCTGTAATATGAAAGCGCGGATAATAGTCCGGTAGAGAATAAAAACCTGTATGATCTCCAAACGGACCTTCATAAATAAATTCCTCATTGGGATCTACATACCCTTCTATAACAATATCTGCATCAGCAGGGACTTCTATTTCTGGCTGTGTAATACATCGCACTAGCTCCACTCTTTTTTTACGGATAAAGCCTGCTAAAATGTACTCGTCTATACCATCAGGTAAAGGGGCTGTAGCCGCATAAGTATATACTGGATCACCACCTAGTGCTACTGCTACAGGCATCTTTTTACCTAACTTACGATATACATCAAAATGTCGGCGCGAAACTTTATGCAAATGCCAATGGATGGCCGTAAGGCGAGGACCAAATACTTGCATACGGTACATTCCCACATTTCGAATACCCGTTTCAGGATCTTTTGTATGAATAATAGGCAAAGTAATAAAGCGTCCACCATCTTCAGGCCAACATTTCATTACGGGCAATTTGGTAACATCAGGCTCGGACATAATTACCTCCTGACACTCTCCTTTACCCGATAACACCTTGGGCATCCAGGAAGCAATTTTACCTAACTTAGGTAGCATTTTTAATTTTTCAATAATGCTATCTTTAGGGGAGGTAAGTTCTTTAAACAAGCCTTCAATTTCTCGCGTTAAAGTATCCATATGCTCTACGCCCAGAGCCAAGCACATCCTACGGTAAGAACCCATAGCATTAATTAAAAGTGGAAAGGACGTACCTGTATTTTCAAAAAGCAAGGCTGGCCCGTTATTTTTTGTTACTCTATCTACTACTTCTGTAATTTCTAACACAGGGTCTACAAAAGTTTTAATACGCTTTAGCTCTCCTGCTGCTTCTAAAGTATCAATAAAATGCTGAAGATTCTTATACGCCATATGGAAAATAATAGCTTAATTCTGCTTTTTAAGTAACAAAGATGAAAAGTAAATAATTTATAATTTCACTTTCTCTTTTCAGAAATATCCTTCAAAAGCCTTTTTGTGACACAATGTTTTAGTTTAAACAAATGTGCCCCTTTTCATAGCTCGAAAAGCGGATATAAGCCCAAAGTGGAGTAACCCTAAATATTTTTTTGAGCTCCAAAGCTGACAAAAAAGTTCTCAGAACAGAATTAATAGGGTATTAATCCCCCTCCTCAACCACTGGGGTCGTTAGCTGTGGGCTCTACTGGGAGGAACATATATAAATTAATGAGCTACACCGGTCGATATTCATAAGCGCTATTAGATTAGACCAAAACCCACACCCAAAAGCACGTAAATAAGCTAGTGCATGGTCCTGATATCGCTCACTAAGAAGAGCCACATAAAAGGCATCGAAAAGCATCCTTTTTTTTTCTAAGACTTGTATCCGATGTTTTTTTAAAAGATGCTGTAAAGTAGAGGGAGAAAAATGATATAAATGCCTAGGAAGGTCATAGGCAGCCCAATATGAGCCATAGTAACGGGCCTCAGCAGCTTGCGAATTAGGTAGGGCAAGAATTAAAAATCCATCAGGCTTTAATAATTTTTTTAGTCTTTCTAGGTATTCATTAACCCTATGTAGATGCTCTAAAACATGCCACAAAGTAATAACTTCATAGCTTTTTTCAGGAAGATCGAATAAATAGCTAGGCTCGAAGATATTAAGTCGATAATATTTTTGAGCATACCTTCTTGCTTTTTCAGAAGGCTCGATACCTGTAACTATCCACCCTTTTTTTTCCATGAAGCTAAGAAATTCACCTGTACCACACCCTACATCAAGCAAATGGGTAGGAGAAGAAATCTTCTGGCGAATAAGATTGGCTTTTTGCCTAATTGTATATTTGCGTACTACTTGATAAAGTTTAGCCAGTAAGCTTGCCTGAGTATTGGAGTGAGATATATATTCCTGGCTTTCATAATACAAACCAATCGTTTCTTCAGTAGGACGAGGGTTAGTAAATAAAAGGTTACAATTTTGGCATTTTACAATTTGAAATTCTTGCCGGGTTACCAAAAAGTCGGGAGCTTGTAAAAAAAAGGAAAAATCACGGGCATCACAAAGAGGACAGGTATTCAGAATTTCTAATGTTGCGGAATAAAAATCAGCCATGTACTCTTTCGGAATTTCCATATCGAGAAATAAGCTGGGCTTCGTAATCTAAAAATTCCTGCCATCTTTTTTCGACTTTAGAAGGGTCTCCATATTTTTTAGCAAGCTTAATGAAAGTGGTATAATGATTAGCTTCCGAAACCATTAGTTCATGATAAAAAGCAGCTAACTCCTTATCTTCAAGAGTTTGAGAAAGGAGCCGAAAGCGCTCACAACTACGCGCTTCTATCATAGCAGCAAAGAGTAAACGGTCCACTAACCAATCTATTCTACTACTCCCCTTCTTAATAAATTGAGCAAGTTCATTTACATAATCATCTTTTCGCTCTCTTCCCAGCTGCCACCCTTTAGCAAGAATTATCGCGTGAACCCTTTCAAAATGAGAAATCTCCTCTTTCACTAAAGCACACATAGTTTGGACTAATTCCGGGTATTCCGGAAAATTTACAATTAACGAAATAGCATTAGAAGCAGCTTTTTGCTCGCAAAAGGCGTGATCAGTCAGTAGCTCTGCTAAATTACTTTGAGCAAGTTTCGCCCAACGAGCATCAGTAGTAAGTTTAAGCCCTAACATATCTTTTGCATATATTTCCAATAGTTCAAATATAAGTAAAAAGGTATTTCATTTTTACTATAAACCAAAGATATTGGTAGTCCGAATCTAAGGAATACGAAACGCTAGCGCTCGCCAATGAAATTTTTTGAGTATTCGATTTATTTTCATTATCTATTTTTTATTTTTGCGTTAGCTAATATTTGTAAACAATGAAAACCCAATATAGTAAAGGCTGGGGATTATTTTTACTATTCTGCCTATTTGTTGTGTCTCGGGCAAGTGGTCAACTTGAAAACTTAGACCTAACAAAAGTTCATGCTAATAGAGATACCAAAGAATTTAGCGATGGCAAGAATAACGTAACTAGCTATATCAATGCAGTGCTCAAGGCTAAAACCAAATGCTGTGGTTCGGATAACTTATACGTAGAGGTGAAAGTGGATGAATTTGGAAATGTAACAAATGCACGAGCTCTAATGGGCAAGAATGAGTGTATAAAAAAATCGGTGGCAGATATTATTAAATATATTCGCTGGAGCACTAACCCTGAAACAGATACTAAGCCGATTTTTTATATGCCCATAAAAGTAGATGCGGGGGAATGTAAAGGGAACCCGGACGATAATGCCTATGCAGCGGTGCCACCACCCCCGGGTTGGCAAAAAAGTACACAGCCTATAATAAGCAGCAGTACTCCTAGCAAGCCGACCCCAGCCCCAGCCGAAAAGCCTGTAACCAGCAGTGAGCCTACTCCAGCCCCCAGTGCCACTCCGTCTCCTACCTCTACTCCTCCCAGCCAAGGTAATACCACCAATGTAAAGCCTAGCCCTACGCCCTTGCCCAAAGTTAAAACGGCTAGTACCCAAGAGTATACCACCTGTCAAGAATTGCCTAAAGTATTACCCCTACCTAAATACAAAAGCCAAGGAGAACTCTACCCCGATGCTTCGCATAGAAAATCTATCCTCAATACACAAGGCCCTATTAACGAAGTTGTAGACTACGCTACTAGTAAATCAGCAACAGCCTTAATGATAAAAACGCAACTTCGAAAAAATGGAATTTGTGGTTTAGCCCAAGTACTCGCCGAATTGACCGTACAACCCGATGGATCCATAGGAGGATATCGTATCTTTAAGACAAATACAGATAAAGTAGCCAGTGCAATTGCTTCTGCTATGTGTAGTATCAAATTTAAGCCATTACCGCGCAGAACCTATTATATTTATGAGTTTAAGTCGGATATCGACTGCCCAGGGCAACCGCGAATTGATTTAGAGCAAGTAGGAACTTATTTTGTAGCTCCTGAAAAGGGAATTCGAACAAGAAAGCAAGAAGATGTACGTAGGCAGATAGACAACTAAAGCTTGAACTATTTTTACTTCGTTCAAGCAGAAGATTCAATTTTTATACCAAAATGGAAATTACCCCAGAATTTGATTCTTTTATTCGTAATTTTTTTAAGCAGAGGCGAAAAATAGTTATCATTCCTCATCTGAATCCTGATGGTGATGCCCTGGGTGCAACGCAGGCTCTTTTCAGTTACTATAAAAAGCAGGGACATAGGGTATGGGTGATTTCCCCTGACGCTCCACAGGAAACTTTTCACTGGATGCCTGGGTTTAACGAAATAATTATTGCCAACCAAGATTTAGAAAAAGCAAAGCAAACTTTCGAGGAAGCAGAGGTTCTGTTTTGTCTTGATTTTGGTAGTGCTGCTCGAGCGGGTATTTTAGAAAATTTAATTACCGAATCGTCCCAGCCAAGTATCAATATTGACCACCATCTGGATAGTGCTCATTTTACTACTTACCGCCTACATGATGTAAAAGCTTGCTCCACGTGTGAATTGGTATACCGATTCATTTTATATCAAAATGGACGCATAACTCCAGAAGTGGCTACTTGCATTTATACAGGTATTCTAACCGATACGGGCTCCTTTCGCTTCCGGAATGTTACTCCAGAAGTACACCGCATTGTGGCTGAATTAATTGAAAAGGGGGCACAAACAGACTTAGTCCACAATAAGATTTATTATAGTAACACAGTTGAAAAAACCCGCTTTATGGGCTACTGCCTTTATGAGAGATTAAAAATATTACCCCAATTACATACTGCTTACATTACAGTTCCTCTGAGCCTACAACAAGATATGAACTATAGAGTGGGAGATACTCAAGGGCTTGTGATGCTCACTCTTTCGCTAAAAAATATTAATCTAGGAATTGTTTTAGTCGAAAACGAGGAATTAATACGGATGAGCTTTCGGAGCGTTGGCTCCTTTGCTGCCAATAAGTTAGCTGCACGATTTAATGGAGGCGGCCACTATAATGCGGCTGGAGCCAAAAGCTACTCATCTCTTGAAGAAACAGAAAAACAACTGCTAGCAGTATTAGAAGAATATAAGCAGGAGCTAGATTATGAAATTTATGATCAAGTAGTTTTTTTTGTATAATCTCTCAAAAGAGACGTATAGAGCAAGCTTGCTAAAGTCAAAATTAGTAGAGCTTGCTCTATACAATTTATACTCTAGTTCTTAGTTTTGCCTAAGTGCTTCCTGGACTCGTAGGGCAGCCTCTCTCAATTCAATAGCGGGTATTACTTTTAGCCCTGAGGCTTTAATAATTTCTGCTGCTTTCTCAGCATTAGTGCCTTGTAAACGTACTATAATAGGCACAGGTATTTCTCCAATATTTTTATATGCTTCTACTACACCATTTGCTACTCTATCACACTGTACAATCCCTCCAAATATATTAATAAGAATAGCTTTCACACTAGGATCTTTAAGGATTATACGAAAGCCCGCCTCCACAGTTTGAGCCGTAGCTCCCCCCCCAACATCTAGAAAATTAGCCGGTTCACCACCCGAAAGTTTAATCATATCCATAGTGGCCATAGCAAGTCCTGCACCATTGACCATGCAGCCTACATTACCATTAAGTTTCACATAGTTTAAGCCATAGGCTTTGGCTTCCGTTTCAAGGGGCTCCTCTTCAGTAACGTCTCTATAATGATGATATTCAGCGTGACGATAGAGAGCATTTTCATCAAGAGCATATTTACAGTCCAGAGCAATAATTTTATTATCCGAGGTTTTAAGCATAGGATTTATTTCTATCATGGAGGCGTCAGTTTTAAGATACACCTCATAAAGTTGCAAAATAAAGTTTACTGCATTTTTGAACGCTTCACCGCCTAAACCTAAACCCAAAGCAATACGCCTGGCTTGAAAAGGTAATAGACCGTAACGCGGATTTACCCACTCCCTCAAAATTTTTTCAGGGTATTTTTCTGCTACCTCTTCAATTTCCACTCCTCCCTCAGCGCAAGCAATAATAACATCACATTCCTTACTTCTATCCAAAGTGATGCTTAAATAAAACTCTTGGGGCTTACTTTCCCCCGGATAAAAAGCATCAGGAGTAATATAAACTTTATGAACAATTTTACCCTCTGCCCCTGTTTGTGGCGTAACAAGTTTCATTCCTAACATATTTTTGACAGCCTCCCTAGCAGCTTCAAGCCCCTTTACAATTTTAACCCCTCCCGCTTTTCCCCTTCCCCCCGCATGCACCTGCGCCTTAATAACATAAACTTCTTCTCCTGTATGATTAGAATATAACCCTTGAGCGCCCGCAACTGCTTCTTCCACCGTCGAAGCAACAACCCCACTTGAAACAGGAATGCCAAAGGAAGCTAATATTTCCTTGCCTTGATATTCGTGTAGTTTCATTGATCTATTATAAACTTACTTATTACTTAAATAATCACACTGCTCAAGCACAAAAAAGAGCAATATAGCTATATGCTTTTATTTTAGGTAAATTTATTTCTCACTATTGACTACAAAAAGATAAAAAAATTAAACTTTATTTTGTTTTTCTCATCCTCCTCGATACTTTTTTGTATTTGCTCTATTGCATTCTATTTGTACATTAAAAGGATCCCATTTAATAATTCGATTCTCAGGGCATACTTCGCGTAAATAGATATAAGAACTGATAATAAAAATACAAAAGATAAAAATGCCTAGCCAAAAATACTCCCTCTTTATTCGAATCTCAATATCTTTTTTGAGCTTTTCATTTTCCTCGATATTACGTAGAATTATTTTTAATCGGTTGTAAGGGTCGGAGCTGGATTTAACTACGTAATCGTAGGCACCATGATCCAGCGTAGCAATAGCCACTTCTACATCATCTTGGGCAGAAAACATAATCACATAAACCTTGTCTCCAAGAATTTTTTTGGCTTGCTTTAGAGTGTCGAGCCCAGTCATTTCACCATCGAGATGATAATCTTGGATAATATACTTAGGCCTTTCTTGAGCCATTTTCTCTACCGCCTCTTCGCCCGTTACAAAAAGTTGAATATCATAAGTTTTAGAAAGCCTTTGCTGTAGCATAGCCCCCCACGCTGGGTCATCTTCTACAACAAACATTTTTTCTTTTTGTGCCATAACTTAAGTACCGCTAAAATTAATATTATGTGTTCAAATTTATGGAAATATTTGAATTACAAAACTTTGTTTTTAGAACCAACTTCTCTTAATTCTTTTCACAGTTTAAAATTTTTTGTTTATAATTTTGATGAATATTGTTATTTAAGTTATTTTTCAATTTTTAATTAATTATATTTTAAGCAAAATGAATACTTTCTTCTTAAGGCCGTTCGCTAGAAAAGTAAGAAATAATTAAAAGCTCTAATTTTGCAAATTCCCAAGCCTATGGGTATGAATTTAAGATACAATTCCTTCTTTTGGCAAAAGAGCGTACTTGCATTAATTGCGTCCGTCTTACCTTGTTTCTTTTTACAAGGACAAAGAATTCCCGAAAACCTTGGACCTAATGTTAACACAAAATTTACAGAAATTTTACCCCGTATAAGCCCGGATGGTAAAACACTTTATTTTGTACGAAGTATTCCGCCAAGCAGCAATGGCGGTAAAGATATGGGCCAAGATATTTGGTATGCCGAACTGGATACAAATGGCAAATTTGGAGTTGCCAAAAATATAGGTCCCCCCCTCAATACTCCAGAACATAACGCAGTTTGTAGCGTAACTCCCGACGGAAATACCCTACTCCTTTCTAATACGTATTACCCGGATGGCAGAATGGGAGTGGGAGCCTCTATTTCTCAGAGGACAGCCAATGGCTGGAGCTTCCCTAAAAATTTACGTATTCGCAATTTCCATAACCTTAGTGAGTATGTAAATTTCTACTTAGCAAGCGATGCCCGAACCATGATTATTGAAATGCAAGATGCTAAAAGTTTAGGCTACCAAGACTTATATGTTAGTTTTCTCGAAGATCCAGTTACCAACACATGGTCAGAGCCAATTAATTTGGGACCTGATATAAATACTGCTGGCTATGAATTTGCCCCCTTTTTAGCAGCCGATAATATGAGTTTGTATTTTAGTAGCACAGGATGGGGGGGGCACGGAAATGCAGATATATTAGTAGCAAGACGTCTAGATAGTACCTGGACGCGCTGGTCTCGCCCTCTTAACCTAGGTCCAGAAATTAATACTCCAGGCTTTGATGCATATCTTTCCCTGCCCGCCTCGGGAGACTACGCCTATTATAGCAGTGACAAAGGCGCAATTGGTGAAAAAGATATTTTTCGCATACAGCTGCGAGACGAACTTAAGCCCCTACCTGTAGTACTAGTTAATGGAGTAGTTTTGAATTCTAAAACTAAGCAGCCCATAGCTGCAGAAATTCATTACGAAAGACTTTCCGATGGCAAAAGAGTAGGAACTGCTCGCTCCGACCCCAATACTGGCGCCTATAAAATTGTACTTCTAGCTAATGAAAAATATGCATTTTCCGCTCATAGTGAAGGCTATATTGGCATTAATGACCATATGGACTTGAACAATCTTAATCGATATGAAGAAGTAAATAAAAACTTGGAGCTTGTACCTATAGAAGAAGGACAAGTAATTCGACTCAATAATCTTTTTTTTGATTCTGGTTTAGCTACCCTAAAGCCAGAATCCTATCCCGAAATAAAAAGGATTGCAGACCTCCTCAACAAATACCCTAAAATGAAAATTGAAATTGCTGGTCATACCGATAATACGGGACCTGAAAATTTAAATATCAAAATTTCTCAGCAGCGAGCTAATGCTGTTAAGCAAGTGCTTATCACGCGCTATGCCATCGCCAAAGAAAGAGTATTAGCCCAAGGTTACGGCGAATCTAAGCCCATAGATACAAATAACACAGAAGAGGGCAAAAAAAGGAATAGGAGGGTAGAATTCAAAATTTTAGAAAAATAACTTTTACCAAGTGATATTATAAATTACTCAACAAGCTTTTTATGCATTGTAAAAGTTGGGTATTTTATAATTATCTAACGGTCATGATCCGTTGTTTTTTATTCTTCCTATTATTTTGGCTACAAGGACATTCGGGTAATAGTTACAAGCCAGAAAACTTAGGCCGTAATATTAATACACATTTAGCTGAACTAATGCCGCAAATATCACCAGATGGAAAAACTTTATTTTTTGTGCGGGAATGTTTCCCTGGCGGAGAACAAGATATCTGGTATTCCCAACTGCAATCCGATTCCTCGTGGAGCCGCGCTGTAAACATAGGCCGCCCCCTAAATACCCCGGAACATAATGCCGTATGTAGCATTATGCCTGATGGCAAAAGGCTATTACTTTCCAATACTTACTACCGCAACGGACGCATGGGAATCGGAGCTTCTATCACTCGAAAAATAGGTAGGGGGTGGAGCTTCCCTGAAAATCTTAGCTTTCGAAGATTAGAAAATAAAAGTGAATTCATTAATTTTTTTCTTGCTAACGATGCCCGCACTATGTTACTTGAACTCGAGGGGCCAGATAGCCGCGGAAAGCAAGACCTCTACGTAAGCTTTCTGGAAGATGAAAAATTAAATGCCTGGTCCGAGCCCTTAAATCTAGGAGATAATATTAATACGGTAGGTTATGAAATCTCGCCCTTCTTAGCTGCCGATAATAAAACTTTGTATTTTGCAAGTTCAGGGCATCCTGGGTTTGGACACGTAGATATTTTTATCAGCCGCCGGCTGGATAGCACCTGGACTAGCTGGTCTACACCTGTTAATTTGGGGCCCAGCATCAATACGCCTTATTTTGACGCTTATTTTTCAATTCCTACCAGCGGTGAGTATGCTTATTTCGCTTCCGATAGAGAAGGATACGGAAGAAGTGATATATTTCGAGTGCGACTACCTCCTGAACTCCGTCCCGAATCGGTAGTTATTCTTTCAGGCAAAGTACTACATGCTAATACCCACAAACCCATTCCAGCAATCATCCGCTATGAACTTCTTCCTAAAGCACAACTAATGGGATACACTCAATGCGACCCCCAAAATGGAGAATTCAAAATCACCCTTCCCCTGAAATACAATTACGCTATCTATGCTGAAGCCGAAGGATACTTAGGAACAAGCCAATACTTAAACCTTTCTACTGCCCCTATCAAAGACCAGCATCTAAAAGAATTACTTTTATTATACCCTTTAGAAAAAAACCAGATTATACGCTTTAATAATATTTGTTTTCAAAGTGGCTCCACTAAGCTCGAACCTGATTTTTTGCCCGAGCTTAACCGCATTCTTAAAATTTTGCAACAACACCCTAAAATGATAATTGAAATAGGCGGGCATACAGATAACATTGGTAGCGAAGAACAAAATAAATTAATATCCTTACAACGAGCCGAAGCAGTAAGAAATTACTTCCTACAGAAGGGAATCTCGCCTAAAAGAATTGTTGCTAAAGGCTACGGCGCCCAGCAACCCCTTGCCGATAATAAAACAAGCGAAGGAAGAAAAAAGAACCGCAGAGTAGAATTTAAAATTTTAAAAAAATAATCACGTTACTATTTTATTACCAAAAAACTTTTATTTTTAGTATTAGTAAATGAGCTGGGAATGGTTGTTTTTTCTTGTTATTTATTCATTTCTTATTCTTCTTAACTCTACCTAGCCTGGGTCAATACTTACCGCCTATAAAAAACGATCTGGGAAAATATAGGCTTAGTATTTTACCCGGTAGTGGATTCCTACCTCTCTTATCTCAAAATAACCCATCAATGAACCCGCAAAAACTACTTGAAAACTTGGATGTAAACATTATCTATATATCTATACCACAAGACCTAAATACATGGTAAAACTATTTATTTTCATTATACACCTATAGAATAATTTCTAAGGCAACTTTCTAGCTAGGAACTCTAGCAATAATAGTTTTGCCACCTTGAGTACGGCTGCCCAAATTCACACAAATTTGATAATCTAAGGGCAGTAGAAGGTCAACACGAGAGCCAAACTTAATAAATCCTAGTTCTTGCCCTTGTCTAACCATATCACTAGGACGAATATAATATTTAATACGCCTTGCTAAAATTCCAGCAATCTGCTTGCATGCTATTTTACCTTTGCCATTTTCAAAAACAAAAAAAGTATGTTCGTTTTCCACAGAAGATTTAGGATGCCAGGCTATTAAATACTTGCCTGCATAATAACGACTATATACTACTTTTCCACTCACAGGACACCAATTAACATGAACATTTAAGGGAGACATGAATATACTCACCTGCTGCATTTCCTTTTGGAAATAAATAGGCTCAAAGACCCTTTCAATTGCTACTATCTTTCCGTCACAAGGAGCTATTACCGCATCAGGATCGTAAGTAAAACTTCGCTTAGGATTTCGAAAAAAATTAAGCAAAAAACCATATAAAATAATACTAACGCCCAAAAACACCCATGAGAATATAAGAGAATTCTCACCCCATGTAAGAACGAACAGAGTAGCATTAGCTGCTATTAGCAAAAGGGCAACAGTAATAAGAATAAAACGTCCTTCTCGATGTAATCTTAACATTGAATTTAAAAATTAATGTTTGAATTTCAAGCCTCTTGGTCTTTGAGCTGCATAAAAGTCCGACGATGCCAAGGAGTTAAACCATATTTAGCAATTGCTTCTCTGTGCTTTGGGGTAGGGTAGCCTTTATTGCTTTCCCAAGCATAGAGGGGATGAAGCTTGGCTAAATGCTCCATTATCTCGTCTCGATAAGTTTTAGCAAGAATAGAGGCAGCAGCAATACAAAGATATTTTTTATCTCCTCCAACAATACACCGGTAAGGTATGGAAAGGTGCGTCTGGAAGCGATTGCCATCCACCAAAATAAACTCTGGCAAAATGGGCAATGCCATTAGGGCCTCATTCATAGCACAAATAGTAGCATTCAAAATATTAATCGCATCAATTGTGGAAACACTGCTTATGCCTAAGCCCCAACCGATAGCATTTTGAAGAATATACTCTCGAGCTTCCAAGCGCTCTTCAGGTTTTAGTAATTTAGAATCTTGTATCTTGGGACAAGAAAAGTTGGAAGACAAAATTACGGCGGCAGCAACTACAGGACCCGCTAAAGCACCTCGGCCTGCTTCATCTACCCCAGTCTCTAAAGTACATCCTGAATAACTAGTAGCTAAATTATTATATTTTTTATTAATTCGCTTGGGATTCATAATTATAAAAACCTTTTCCACTTTTTCTTCCCAAATGCCCAGCTTCTACTTTTTTTTGTTGTAATACACTAGGGCGAAACCTAGGCGCGTAGAAGTAACCCGCATAAATTGATTGGGTCACTTGATGATTAGTATCTACGCCAATTAGGTCCATCAGCTTAAAAGGCCCCATGCGAAAGCCCGTAGCCTCCATTATAGTATCAATAGTTTCAATAGAAGCAACATTTTCTTCTGCAATACGAAGGCTTTCTAAATAATAATGGCGTGCTACGCGATTAACAATAAAACCAGGAATATCAGCAACTAAAGCAGGCGTTTTTCCTAATTTTATGGCTAGGTCTTGTAGCAA
Organism: Bacteroidia bacterium; assembly: GCA_025057395.1. Classification (GTDB taxonomy): domain Bacteria; phylum Bacteroidota; class Bacteroidia; order J057; family JANWXU01; genus JANWXU01. The sequence continues at coordinate 13,133 of JANWXU010000015.1, forward strand.
AGTTATCGTAACTTGTGAAGTTTGAGCACCAGCAACAATTTCTACTAACTTCATAAGGGGGGCTGGGTTAAAAAAGTGCATTCCCCCACACCGCTGAGGATTCTTTAGTCGTGAAGCAATCTGGGTCACAGAAAGCGAAGAAGTATTGGTTGCAAAAATAGTTTCTTCTTTATTCCATTGCTCAAGTTGCTCAAAAAGTTCCCATTTTACTTCTATCTTCTCTACCACAGCTTCAATAATGCAATCTACCTGTATTTGCCTAAGCTCTGTAGTATAAACAATTCGATTCAACATTTCCATTCGCTCTTCAGGCGTGATTTTTGCCTTCTCTACAGAAGATTGCGTAAATTTTTCTATGTACACCTGTGCCTTCTGTAAAGCACTAGGATAAATGTCGAAAAGTAGCGTGGAGTAACCTGCCTGAGCCGTAACTAAAGCAATGCCACTTCCCATGACACCACTTCCTAATATTCCTATTGTTTGTATAGCATTAACATTCATTTATATTCGGGTTAATTTAATAAATAGTCGTATAAAACAAATGGAAACTTAAAAAACTTAAATTATTTTTACTAGCAAAATTTGACTTGCCTTTAATATATACAAAAAAGTTGTATCTTTGATAGTAGTATTCCTGTTTTGGCATAAGAAAGCCAATGTTTTCATTGCTTTAGGTATAATTCTTGTTAAAGTGCTATTATGAGAAGAAAATAAATTCACTCTGCCACAATGACACCGAACGTATGAAAATATTGCCAAACTATCATTTTTTGCAAACTGGTTCATCTTCCTTTTTTTATTGCGCTTCTGAAAAAGAGGGAGCCCAAAGAGAGGGCAGTTCAGCCCCAGGAGGGGAAGCCGCCTATACGCTAGTGCAAAACAATGCAGAGCATAAGTCTCTTGAATTATTAATATTACCTCTACGAAATACCGTATTATACCCCGATATTACTATACCTATCACAGTAGCTCGTGAAAAGTCTATTCAAGTAGTAAAACAAGCTTATTCTACCCCCGATAAAATAATTGGAGTAATTGCCCAAAAAAACCCTGAAATTGAAGATCCCCACGGCTCCGACTTATATACTATTGGTACCCAAGCAGTAATTTTGCGAATGATTAGAATGCCCGATGGCAGTATTACCGTCGTTATTCAAGGGCAATCTCGCTTCCAGGTACAAGAATTCCTTCAAGAAGAACCCTACTTTAAAGCTAAAGTCCTCCCGCTAGAAGAGATTTATCCGGGTGAGGCTGAAACCAAAGCTATGATTATTAGCCTCAAAAAAGAGGCTACCCGAATAATTGAACTTGCTCCTAATATTCCTTCGGAAGCAGCTATTACGCTACAGTCTATTAATAACCTTTCTTTCCTAGTTCATTTTATTGCCTCTAATTTAAATATAGAACTTAAGCAAAAGCAAGAAATCCTAGAGGCTACGGAGCTCATGAGCAGGTGTAATATAGTGCTAGAACTACTTGCTAAAGAGCTCCAACTACTTGAACTTTCAGAGGAAATTCAAAATAAAGTAAAATCAGACCTGGATAAGCAGCAGCGTGATTTTATTCTACGCCAACAGATGAAAACTATCCAGGACGAACTTGGAGAACAGAGCATAGAGCATGAAATAGAAGAGTTTCGTAAAAGAGCAGAAGCTAAAAAATGGCCCGAAGCAGCCCAGGAAGCTTTTGAAAAAGAAATTAAAAAACTATACCGTATTAACCCTAGCTCTCCTGAATATGGTGTCTCCTTAAATTATATCGACTGGCTCTTAGATTTACCATGGCAAGAATATACCCAAGACCGCTTTAATCTAAAATTAGCAAGAAAAATTCTCGACAAAGAACATTACGGTCTAGAAAAAGTAAAAGAACGAATTATTGAGCATCTTGCCGTACTAAAATTAAAGGGGAATATGAAGGCACCTATCTTGTGCTTCTACGGCCCGCCGGGTGTAGGGAAAACATCTCTAGGACGCTCCATAGCCAAATCTTTAAATCGAAAATTCGCTAGAATTTCTCTTGGCGGCGTAAGAGACGAGGCCGAAATTCGAGGTCACCGCCGTACCTACATTGGCTCCATGCCAGGGAGAATTTTACAAGGACTAAAAAAATGCAAGAGTGGCAATCCCGTTTTTATCCTTGATGAAATTGACAAAGTAGGTAACGACTGGCGCGGAGACCCCAGCTCTGCACTCCTAGAAGTACTAGACCCTGAACAAAACAATACATTTAACGACCATTATTTAGAAATTGACTATGACCTCTCGCCTATCATGTTTATTGCTACTGCCAACTCACTAGAAACTATTCATCCAGCTCTCCTAGATAGAATGGAAGTTATTGAAATCAATGGCTACACACTAGAAGAAAAAATGCAGATTGCCATACAGCATCTAGTTCCTAAACAAAAGCAAGAACACGGTATTAAAAAAGGGCAGCTAAATATTCCCTCCGATATCATTCAAAAAATTATTGAAGGCTATACTCGAGAATCAGGAGTACGTAAACTTACACAACAAATTGCAGCTATTTGTCGGGGTGCTGCTAAAGATATTGTGGAGCATGAAGCCAAAATTATTAACTTAGATGAAGAATTACTTATTAAGTATTTGGGCTTTCATAAATTTGAAAAAGAAACCTACGAAAAACAAGAAAGACCCGGTGTAGCAGTAGGCTTAGCATGGACGGCAGTAGGCGGCGAAATCTTATTCATTGAAACTGCCCTCATGCCAGGTAGTGGGAAACTTACTCTTACTGGCCAACTAGGAGAAGTAATGAAGGAATCAGCTAATTTAGCCTATATTTACTTCAAAGCAAATGCTCGAAAATACAATGTAGAAACTGAAATTTTTAATCAATGGGACCTTCATATTCATATTCCAGCAGGCGCAACCCCTAAAGATGGACCCTCGGCAGGTACGGCTATTTTGACAGCTATAGCTTCCATCTTTACTGAAAGACTTGTAAAACCACAACTTGCAATGACAGGTGAAATTACTCTCAGGGGTAAAGTTTTGCCTGTGGGGGGCATCAAAGAAAAAGTACTGGCAGCAGCAAGAGCAGGTATACAACAAGTATTAATCCCTGTTCTGAATAAAAAAGATATTGAGGAAATCAAAACCGAACAACTCAAAGACTTGGAAATCATATTTGTAGAAACTATGGACCAAGTCTTAGAACTTTCTCTAACTCAAGAAATAGTGCCTAGCTATATTAGTCTAGCTAAGCAAAAAAAGGAGGTTCCTGCCCCTACGCTAACCTCTGTAAACGGCTAAGTTGAATTTAGTTAATAAGTTATCTAGGCTTAATTAACGTTTGCTTTATGGCAAAATTGCAAAGCAAGCTTCCTTTATCTTAATTGGCAAATGGAATTTTCTATAGAGGATCTTACCATTATCTGTAAGCAAATACGCCGCGATATTATTCGAATGGTTTACATAGCTCAATCGGGGCACCCGGGAGGTTCTTTAGGATGTGTAGAACTATTTGTAGCCCTTTATTATCGCATATTAGCAGCCACTCCTGAAAGTTTTACGCCTAGCGGTATAGGAGAAGATGTTTTTATTCTTTCAAATGGGCATATTACACCAGTTTTCTACAGCGTACTTGCAAGGCGCGGTTATTTCCCTATAGCAGAGCTTGCCACCTTTCGAAAAATCAACAGTCGACTGCAAGGGCATCCCTCTCCAGCAAAAGGACTACCTGGCATACGAATTGCCACTGGCTCTTTAGGGCAAGGTCTCTCTGTAGCCATCGGGAATGCGCTAGCCAAAAGGCTACATGGCGACCCCCACCTAGTATATGTGTTGATAGGAGACGGTGAAGCTCAAGAAGGACAAGTCTGGGAAGCCGCTAATTTTGCGCAACACCACCAAGTAGATAATCTTATTACGCTCCTTGACCTCAACTTTAAACAAATTGATGGAGATACTCGCACAGTAATGAATACACATAGCCTAGCTCAAAAATGGCGTGCCTTTAATTGGGAAGTTCTAGAAATCTTTAATCCTTATGATTGGCAAGAGTTACTAACAGGATTAGAAAAAGCTAAAAGCTTGACCCAAAAAAGAAAGCCAATTATAGTTCTTCTGTACACCACATTGGGTAAGGGAGTAGATTTTATGGAAAATGACCACAATTGGCATGGAAAGGCACCGAACACTATTGAATTTGAAAAAGCACTCTCGCAACTGCCTGCTACCATGGAAGATTTTTAAATTTTATAATTTCAATATTTATTTAGTAATAACACCTGCATATCTGCCAATGATAGATAGAGCCTAACCCTAACAAAAAACCAGTTCTATCTCAAGACTACTTATAAAGCTCTTAGAATTATCAACCTTAAAATTTCCCCTAATCTCAACACCATTATAGATATAAATATACGAAACTATAGAAGAGGTAATTTTTTAAGTCAATTATAGAAAAATTGATTTTGAACATTTTTCCCTTTATCTCTCTAAACGATATAATATACTCTAGAAGAAAAAATAAATTACTGCTTAGAAAAAGGAAAAAAATAAAAAAGTCCCCAAAAGGGGACTTTTTACTCCTACCATTAGCCTCCTAGCGCTGCAAAAGCAATTTGAAATACCGTGTTTTCGTATCTTTATCACTAATGCCCAAAATATACAAACCAGAGGGTAGCGAAGAAAAGTCTAAATTAATTATAGAAAGGGGAGAATCTATTTTTTGACTCCAGCATTTTTTACCATCGCTACTCCAAAGTTCTATAGAGTTTATATTATTTTCCTTAGCCCAAATTACAGTTATCACACCTTGACTAGGATTGGGATAAATATTTACTTCCGTAGGCACTTCTGAAAATTCTATACTCGTAACTTGAACTCTAAAACTTTGACTCGTGGACCATTCTGAGGCGTAATCTCCACAAATGCTCCTCACACTTACTTCATATTCACCCTCTTCTAAATTACGAAATTGATAAAAGGTATCGTTTACAGTAATCTCTGGTTTCCATAGAAGCTCTTCTTTCTTTTTATAACGTAATTCATAAAATTCAGCGCCTACTACTCTTTGCCACACTACAAGTGGTTCGTTACTGATATTCTGCACAATAATAGAAGGCGGCGTAGGTAAGGGGTTAACTATAAGTGCTACCACCGTAGAATCACTTATACATCCAAAACGCGAGTCATGGGTGCGTATGTATAAAGTTTGACTTTGATTAAGATTAGGAATACTAAATTCCCAAGGACTCTTATAACTGATAGCAATGGGGATAGAAATTTGAGGAGTAGTATAAATTTGTAATTGATAATTGGATGGCATTGTACTAGGGTACTTTACAGTGAGCGTTACAGGTCCTGGCCCACAACGAACCACATTTGTAGCTTGGGGAGCCAAGGGGATAGGATGTACTACAGCTAGAACAGGTAAGCGCTTAGAAGAACTACAACCACTAGCCAAGGAATAAGTCTCCAGGTAAAAACTTGTTGTTTGTGTAACTAGGGGCGTTACTAGTATCATTGGCAATTCGTTAGCCTCGGAAAGCAAATTTCCGCCTACGGGTCTATCATACAGTCGAACACCATCCAGCCTTGTTATTTCGGGGCGAATGGTAAAGGTACCAGGTCCACAACGACTTAAAAGGGTAGGACCAGTTGGCAAAGGTGGCTCCTCCTCCACTCTTACTACTACAGGAGTACATGCACTAAAACAAGGTGGACAGGTTCCTCCTATACAAATCATGCCCTCGGCAGGGTTCCAGGCATGTAAATAAAAAGTAGTAGTAGTAGATACTTCAGGTGTTTCTAGAACATAGGGAGGCTCATCTGCTGCGGCTATAGAATTATCCCCCACATACGGCGTACTGTATCGAACCCCACAAGTGGTATATAGTCGAATACCCTTACCTGGTACTCTTCCCATTGCAGCTATTATTTTAGCACTCCCTTTTCCACAAATAGTTACACTTCTTGGAGCAATAGGCGCATCTGGAACAGGCATAATTCTTAAGCCTACAGGTAGCCTTCTTAAACTTCTACAGCCTGTAGTAGTATCTTTTGTTTCTAGGAAATAAGTAACATGGGTGGTAAGCCCTGAGATAATTAGCTGAAAGTATTGGCGATAATTACTTTTGTTTACAGCGAGCACCAAAGAGTCGGCAGTACTAGAAGTATATAAAAACACATCATGTCCATTGCTGGGTCCTAGCTCCACCTCAATTTTTGCAGTATTAGTTCCACATCCTAAGGGAGAAGAAGTAATATTTTGCGGAAGTTCTGGTGTACGATGAATAATAATAGGTACTGCAGTAAATTCCTGGTCTAGTGAGCAAGCTGCAGGCCATACACCCTTAACATAGTAAGTAGTACTACTTCTTAAATTAGGAGTAGTGTAAATGTAGGGAGGATTATTTAAAGTGGCCACAGGGCGAGCAGTTGGAGAAGAATAAATTTCAAAAACTTGATTATGAGGGAAATCGCCCAAAATCGAAAGACTAACACTACCTGCTCCACAACGAGGTAGGGCTATAACATTGAAAGGTATAGGATTCACCATCAAAGACTGAGTAACCTTTCGGGAAGTACAAGCCCCGCTTACAAATTGTAGACTCACTATTTTTGCTCCGCCTTCTTGAAAGATAAAAGATTTTACTTCAGTTGAACCTTCTATCAAAACAGGAGGGGTAGCTTCCCACAATAAAGTCATATTAGAATTGGAATTTATACATCTTGCTATAATCGGTCGATTTTTACAATAGGCTACTAGGCGCTCAAAAACAAAATCGGGAGTAGGTAAGTAAATTGTTTCAAAAGTTGCACTGAAGGGAGCCACAACTTTGCCATCTTCTCCCCTAAGTGAGTCGCTAGGAGTAATAGGAGCATAAGAAATATGATATTTCGGTAAAGGGCCTGGATTCAACCGAACAGCCAAGCGTAGTATTCCTTTTTGACCCTGCTTCATGCAAAAAATATTTGAGATAGGACAAATTTGATTTTGACTATTAGTAACCTGAAAGTTTGTAGGAATAACCCCAACGTTACAATTAAGAGGACTATCGAATTCTAGAGCAATTTGTACAATTGTATCTGCATACAAACAGGTAGGGGCAATAATGTGCTGAAGTTCAACAAACGGACTAATACTACAACTACCTGTGATACGCAAATTAAAATTTTCTAAAGGTACTTGCCAACTGTTGAGCATAAGTACATACTCCTGCCCTGCAGTTACGCTTAAACCTGGCATCATAGGAATATCCCGTGAGGCATGGCTAATAGGGTAGTCTGCTATAATACTTGTATCTAGCCCTGTAATACCAGGCGTAGAGGAAAAATTACAGCGCATTAAGGGAGCATTTGGTAATTCTGCACAAGAAAGCCCTGTAATATTATACAATAAAAAGTCATAGTCCTTATCAGTTTCAATTATCAAGCCCAACGTGCCACTACGATATACCCGAAAACGAAACCACACTGAATGTGTTTCGCCACTGCTTAAGCACGTTTCTCTTAAGACCTCCCTCTGTCGACCATAACCTGTATACACATGAGAATTACTATAGAAGCGGGTTCGTAATAAAATAGCGCTCTCGCAATCTTGCTCAGCATTGCTGAGGGCTACTATCTCATTATTTTTTTTCTGTACTTTTTCTCTTTGGCTAATTTGAGCAAAAGAAAGCTGGTTTAATACCAAAAAAACAAAAGTTATTATACTCAACCCAACTTTGTAGTAAGAATAACTCAATAAGCGTACCATATTTCTAAAGTCCATTGTGCATTTATTGGTTAGAAAGATAAAAAAATTTCTCTAGAAGTAATACCATCATTAGAAATTCTAGTGTGAGGTTTATATATTTTTATTTTCTAAATCAAGCTCAATGGCTATATTTCTACCTGTAAAATTGTTTTAGCAATTTGTTTAAGTAATTTTGCGGTATGCTAAACCTAGTAGCTTAAGTCATGATAAAACCCCAAGTGCCAAAACAATCAGCAAGAATATTTAAAAATAAGCATTTAGAAGCACTCTCCAAAGTACATCCTAGTGTTCCACTGCTTATTTACACACCAGTAATTATCTTTTTTTTATATCGAGCATTTTTACAGCTTCCTGTACTCCTCGGAATATTATTTTTTGTTTTCGGTACAATCACTTGGTCCTTTACAGAATATGTCCTGCATCGCTTTTTGTTTCACCACCCTTTTCATAGTAAGCTAGGCAAAAGATTTCACTTTATCATGCATGGTGTCCACCATCAATATCCCCAAGATCCTTTACGTCTTGTAATGCCGCCTTCTGTAAGTATTCCGCTAGCCTTTTTCTTTTATTATCTATTTAATTTTTTCCTAGGCGAAAGTTATATTCTTGCTTTTTATCCAGGTTTTGTTACGGGCTACTTAATTTATGATATGCTACATTTTGCCTTTCATCACTTTCATTTTACAAATCCTTACCTGCAAACTCTAAAGACACATCACATGAAACACCACTATTTAGATAGCAAGAGTGGCTTCGGTGTAAGTTCTAAATTATGGGATTACATTTTTCTAACACATCAGTTCCGGAAGAAAATAAAAAATAACAATTAAGCCCCTCAATAGATTTCCTAGAGCAAAAATTTAAGAATAATGGAAATGCAGCAATTAGTTGCTTGTTGCCTCTAATGGAATAGTATCTTAACTTTATTTTGTACTAATTTTAGAATCCATATTTATGGTAGCACGAATGCAAAATTATATTGTCTCAGCCCGAAAATACCGTCCTACTACTTTTTCAGCGGTAGTAGGTCAAGAGCATGTGACTTCTACTCTTCAGAAGGCTGTTCTTAGTAACTCACTAGCCCATGCTTATTTATTTTGCGGTCCTAGGGGTGTAGGCAAAACTACTTGTGCCCGTATTTTAGCCAAAGCTGTGAATTGTACACAGCTTACCCCCCAGGGAGACCCTTGTAATTACTGTGATTCATGCCGCGCCTTTAACGAAGGACGAAGTCTTAATATTTTTGAAATGGATGCTGCTTCTAATAATGGGGTAGACGATATTCGTGCACTTAACGAGCAAGTACGTTTTATTCCGCAATCTGGCAAAAAAAGTGTATACATAATTGACGAAGTACATATGCTAACTACACAAGCTTTTAATGCCTTCCTTAAAACTTTAGAAGAGCCTCCGCCACATGCTTTATTTATCTTAGCTACTACTGAAAAACATAAGATATTGCCCACTATTCTCTCACGCTGCCAAAAATTTGATTTCCGTAGAATTAGTGTCGAGGGAATTACTCAGCAGCTAAAACAAATTGCGGAACAAGAAAATATCCAATATCAAATAGATGCCTTACAGCTAATTGCCCTGAAAGCGGAGGGCGGAATGCGCGACGCTCTTAGTATATTCGACCAGCTCACTAATTTTAGTAATCGAAACATTACCTACGAAGTAGTACTTTCTAATCTCAACATACTTGATGCAGAATGCTACTTTCGGCTACTCGATTATATGAAGCAAAAAGATCATGCGGCTGCTTTGCTTCTATTTAATGAAATTCTAGAGAAAGGTTTCGAACCTTTTAACTTCTTGATAGGACTTTTGGAACATTTTAGAAATCTTCTAGTTGGTAAGCAAACTTCTACATTCGAACTACTGGAAGTAACTGAAAACTATAAGGAAAGGTATAAGCAACAGGCTAAAAATTTTAGTGAAACTCTGTTATTAAACGCTTTTCAACTTTGCAGTGAAGCAGAACTGCGCTATAAAACTACTAGTAATACACGCCTGCTAATTGAATTGCTTCTCATTAAACTAGTACATTTAGGCTCTGTAATTGATTTAGTTGAGCTTGAAAAAAAAAACAATTAGCAAGCACTACCTCTTTACCAACTCCCTCTTCTTCATCATCAAAAAATTTTCAGCCACTTGCTTCAACTACTACTCCTGGGCCTAACCCTACTCCTAATAAGTTACTCAAAACCACCACTCTTTCAGAAAAACTAAAGTCAATAGATACAGTTGAAAGTAAACCAGCCGCACAATCCTCCGTAAGTGCTACCACTTGTCCCCAACCTATTGATATTGATAAAAATTTATTTGAAAGTGCCCTCCAGGAATGGAAAAAAGAATACCTCATAGGAAAACACAACTTACAAGCATTTTTGGAATGCAGCATCATTCAGATTGAGCAAAATGTTTGCACTTTTAAGGTCCCCCATACTGTAGCTCAGTACCATATACTTGAACATAAAGAAAACCTGCTGGAATATTTACGTCAAAAATGTGCTAATCCGACGCTTAATATACAAATACAAATTGATGAAAGCTTAATACAAAATCCACCCAATACAACTGCCCTAACTCATGAAGAAAGAAGGAAACTCATGGAGCAAGCTAATCCTCATTTATTACTTTTAGAGCAGAAATTTAATACTATTCTAGGGTATTAACTTTAACTTTTCTAGGATATTAACTTTGGAATAATTAAATCCACACATATGTCTAAAGATGTGGAATATCATGGTAACTATAGGGCTCTTGATAGTCTTTACGTAAAGGATGTCCTTGCCAATCTTCGGGCAAAAGAATTCTACGTAAGTCAGGGTGATTTTCAAAGTAAATACCGAATAAATCAAAAGCCTCTCGCTCATGCCATTCTGCAGCATGCCAAACAGAACAAAGCGAGGGAAAAGTAGGAGGTTTCTCGGTCAATATTGGAGCCAATACCTTCAACGTTATACGATGATTATAAGGGATAGAATACAAATGATACACTACCCCCATTTGAGCGCTCTGCGGATAATGAACACCCGTGAGACAAACAAGAAAATCAAAGTAAAACCCCGGAGTATCACGTAAGAAAAAGCTAATTGGAAGTAAAAATTCAGGGTTCAACTGTAACCAGGGCTGTAACACAGTGTGATTACTTTGTACAATAGCCATGGTTCCCCAATTATTAATAATTCGATCCTCAATAGCTTGAGATATCATGTGGATTACTTAAATTTAAGTAAGCTAAGAAATAAGAAAAATCAAGGATCTAGCTTTTGAATTTTGAGCATCTCCCAAAAACGCAAAAAACGATTTTTTTGGGGATAAAGGGGTAAAATAATTCGGAAAGTGGTGCCCACCTCTAATTCGGTTTTATATACATAAATTTTACCCTTATGATATTGAGTAATTACTCTTTTGCAAAGACTAAGTCCCAAGCCCCATCCTCTCTTCTTAGTAGTAAAACCTGGTTGAAAAACGCGCGCAATATCTTTAGGAGCAATTCCTTTACCTGTATCAGATACATCTAAGATAACAAAATTTTTTTTCAAAAAAGCATGGAGTTCAATCTTGCCCGGACGGTCGGCAAGGGCATCCATAGCATTCTTAAGTAAATTTTCAATTACCCATTGTATTAATTCTGGTGATATAGGAACTTCTAAATCGGCAGGCAATTCATTACGTAAATTTATAACTACATTTCCACTCCGAGTAATGCGATTGCGCAAGTAAGCAATCGATTGATTCAAGATCGGAATTAAATTGTTAGGAGATAATTCAGGGGTAGAGCCAATTTTTGAGAAGCGATGAGCAACCGTTTCCAGGTGTTGAATGTCCTTCTTGAGCTCATTTACAATCATAAAGTCTTCGGGAGTACTAGCCTTTTGATGTAAAAGTTCTATCCAGGCAATAAGAGCAGAGATGGGTGTTCCAAGCTGATGAGCAGTTTCCCGTGCCAAGCCTACCCACACCTTATTTTGTAAATTTTTTTGAGCAATGTAAAAATTAGCAAAAAGAATAGAAGCCAAAAAAAGCATCATAATGAGATTTAAAAATGGATAGTACCGAAGCTGGATTAATTCATCGGTTTCGCGGTAATACACTTTAAGGAATTTACCTTGTCCTAGTTCCACAGTAATAGGGGGGAAGGCGTTTTGCTGCATTTTACGGAGCTCGCGAGCAAGTATTTTTTCCTGACTTTTGCTATCCTTATTTTGAGCCATAGGAATATTTTGGGCAGCAATTTTACCATCTTGGTCGATAGCAATAGCCGGAACAGAAATAATAGGCGGCTTTTGTAAAATTAATTGACTTACTAAAAAAGTAGCTTCAGCATTAGAATTATTAAAAATGTACTCATAAGCATCTGCCCAAAAGGCAACTAGCCGCTCCTCTTTTTGAGCTAAACGCTGTACCAACGCATTAGAATACCATAAAGAAGCAGTAATCATCAAAATAGCCACAACAAATAAAACCCCTAGATAGGGAAAACGCCCCAAAAAAATTTTCATCTTATACTATCATTTCTGTCCTTGGCTCTGGATATTTAATGCGATTATGGTAAATACTGGAAAGAACATTTAAAATTTCTTTTTTCATAATATCTAGGTCTCGAAAAGAGATGGGAGCCGAGCTGAGTTGTTTATCATCAATTTTGGTAGCAATAATTGTTTCAATAAGTTTTGACAATTCACTCTGGGTAGGTGAAGCAAGGGAACGCGAGGCTGCTTCAATAGAATCCGCAATCATCAAAATAGCCTGCTCGCGGGTATAGGGTTTGGGACCAGGATAACGAAAATTATGCTCATCTTCTAAGGCTTTATGGGGCTCCTGATTCTGGTACATGCGATAAAAGAACTCTACTCGCGTTGTACCATGATGAGTTCTAATAAACTCGATTATTTCCAAAGGAAGACGGTATTCGCGGGCTAATTTTTCTCCAATTTGCACGTGTTCAATAATAAGTTGAGCACTTTCCATAGGGCTGAGGTCCTGATGATGATTATCATTATCCCGCTGGTTTTCAGTGAAATACTCTGGTTTTTCAATTTTGCCAATATCATGAAATAAAGCTCCTACATGTACTAAAAGAGCATGGGCACCAATTTTTTTAGCTACTTCCTCGGCAATAATAGCTACTTGAAGGCTATGTTGATAAGTGCCCGGCGCTTTCTCGTATAAGCGCTTAAGCAATGGATGTTCATTATCTAAAAGTTCTATCAGGGAAATATCTGAAGTAAGATTAAAAAACTTTTCTAAGATATAAATCAAAGGAAAAGCACTTAGCGTGAGCAGAGCATTAATAAAAAAGAGAACTAAATTAGCCCAGTTAACATACTGCCAGGAGTATTTAGTGTAAAAATTATAAGATAAATAAGCCACAATATATACAACAAACACCACTGCGGCAGTACTAAAAAAATGCTCCCTTCTACGTAGTAACTTCAGCTTAAATACCGTAACAGAACCGGCGCATACTTGCACAAAAAAGAATTCAAAATTGTAGTGATTAGCAAGTGCCACTAACAAAGCAATCATTATATTGCCCAAAAAACCAATTCTATCATCAAAAAAGGTAGTAATAAAAATGGGCACCATGCAAAGAGGAATAAAATAAAAAATATTCACATTGTAGAGGCTAGCAAAGGTATTACTAAAAAAATCTGCCACTGCACTTAATAAAATCATCACTAGGAAAATAGAAAATAGTAGTACAATTTTTTTCCATCGCAAAAAAAGTTCGCGCCGATTCAAACTAAGATAAAGAAGAATAATAGCCGTAAGAAGGGATAGCAGCAAAATTTTTCCTATCAAGTGAATACCCCAAAATTCCTGCGAATAGGGAACCTGTTGCTGCTCCTTATTTAAGGAAGAAATTTTGTTAGCTACATCTTTAGTAATCTTTGCTCCTTTTGCTACTATCAGTTCCCCCTTTCTAACTAAAGAAACGTAAGGCGAAATAGCATTTAGCGCATACTGCTTTTCTAGTTGATAAATACTATCATTATAGAGATAATTGGGCTGCACATAGTACTGAAAAAAACGCAATAATAAATTTTGGCATAAAGGTGCCAATGCTTGAGAAGAAGTCTGAACTGCTGAATTGACTTTTTCCCTATCAAATACTCGACTTTTAGCAAGCAATCTTTCGTATTGGCCCTCTGTACGCAAGGAAATTACCTCTGAATGAATATCACTAATAGACTTATTAATGTAGCCTACATTATAAATTTGCTCAATAAGTTGACGACCAATAGTATACGTGGTAGATAGGGCAATAGGATTTTGAGTATAGTACTGTAAGAGCCTGTTTTCTACTTCAGGACGCAGAGAATGAATCGCTTGCTTAAACTTTTGATAGTAAAGAGAAGTATCCTCACTTCTTATCCTATACACATTCATCTTTTTTTGAGCTTGCCAAGTTTGCCATAATTTAAGAACATGCTGCAATTGATTAAAAAAAGAATCTGCTCCTGAAATAGCCTGATTCATTTGATTAGAATTTTCTAAAAATACTTCTGGCAGCTGTTTTATTAGCTGCTTTTTCTCTTTTTGGAGAGAATCGGGTGATTTATAAATTGGAAAGTCAAATGGAGCAATTAAATCCGGCTCATTCCAAATTTCATTTAATTCAACCCGATACTCATTAGCATTACGAACCGGCAATACAAAAGCCCCTATTATAGTAAATAACGCAGCAATTATACCTATCTGAACATTGGAGCGGTATAAAATTGTTTGTACCTTAAGGCTAATTTTTTTTTTCCACACTTTATTTTCTTGTATCATTAGAAACTTCAAGTTTGTGTTTAATTAGGGGTAAAAAGGCAAGAGAAACGCAAAAAAAACTAAAATCCGTCTACCCTACAACAAAGTGAAAGAGCCTATATTTTTTAGTTTTTTATAGTTAAACTTTAGCTAACAAAATAAAACTTTTAATCCCTAAAGCCAATAACATTTTATATTTTGGTATTATTTTTGACTTCAAAACCATTGAGGGAATACTGCAAACTAGCTTAGCTATGAAATACATCCTGCTTTTCACGGGCATTATAATTGGCTATGCTTCTTATTGCAAAAGCCAAAATACACACATAAACTACTTAAATAGGGGCAGAGAATACTTTGAAAAAGGACAATATGATTTTGCTATTTACGACTTTGAAAAAGCTTTACAAGATAATGCTGAATTAGAAGGCTACTATTGGCGTGGACTTTGCCATTATCATTTAAAAAACTATAAGCAAGCTCTTGCCGACTTCGATACTCTGCTTTCTAAAAACCCTCACTTTACTCAAGCCTACCTCCAAAGAGGAAAAATTCATATTCGTTTTCAAAATTACAATCAAGCCCTTGCTGATCTAGATAAAGCTGCTAAGCTGGATTCTTTGAATCCTGATCTGCTTAATGAAAGAGTAATTGTCTATCATGCTCTAGGCCGATACAAAGAAGCATCTACAGACATAAAGACTTTAATTAAACTACGTCCTAATTACTTTGAAAATTATATTAATTTGGCAGGGCTACAACTACAAATGAAAAATTATAAAGAGGCAATTACTAATTATACCAAAGGACTAGAACTTATGCTTGCCGAAAAAAATAGTGAAGATGAAGATGCTTACTTTGGCAGAGCTACCGCATTTTTTGAACTTGGAGACACACTTCAGGCTTGTCAAGATTGGAATAGAGCACACGCCCTAGGTCACCCTGATGCTGCTTCTAAAATACAGCAGTTTTGCTTAAGCACAGCCAAAAAATGAACTCATAGAAACCAGCACGCAATTAAGGATGAAAAAGAAAGAGAGGAATTTCCTCCCTTTCTTCATTCATCATTTTCCGGTAAAATGAGGCTTTCGTTTTTCAATAAAAGCAGCTACTCCCTCCTTATAATCTTCTGAATTTCCAGCAATCTCTTGGCAGTACATTTCGAGCTCTAACATTTCTTGCAGAGAGGAATGAAAAGAACGATTCAACATGCGCTTAATGAGCCCAATTGAAAGGGGAGCCCTTTCCAAATAGCGCTGTGCTATTTCATTTACCGTTTGGTCTAACATATCATACGGTACTACTTTATTTACCAAGCCAAGGCTTAGTGCCTCTGCCGCACTAACTCTATCCGTTAAAGTCGCTAATTCAAAGGCTTTTCTCTTACCTACTAGGCGCGGCAGATTATACGAGCTTCCGCTATCTAGCACTAGCCCAATATTAGCAAAGGCGAAAACTATGCTAGCACTTTCAGCTGCCACCGCAATATCTGCTGCTAAAACAATTCCCGCGCCTGCACCCGCCGCAACACCATTTACCTTTGCAATCACAGGTTTTTCAATATTCATAATTAAGTCTGTCATCGGGTTATAGCGCTTGGCTACAGACTCCCCTAAAGAACGCGTTACTCCCTTCACGTCTTTCAGGTCTTGCCCCGAACAAAAAGCTTTGCCAACTCCCGTAATTATAATTACTTTTATTTCTTTGTCATTGCGCGCTTTTTTTAGCGCATCAATAAATTCAAAACTCATTTCATTATTAAAGGCATTGTATACCTCCGGGCGATTGAATTGAATAGTAGCAACCCCCCCATCCGCCTGATAAATTAAAGTGTTAAACATACAAACCTCATTTAAAACGTTGCGTAATTTAGGAAGAAACTAGTTAATAAAAAACCGAGTAAGCTTCCTACAATTACTTGTAAAAGAGTATGAGCCCGAAGGTACAGCCGCGACCAACCAATAACTAATACAAGAAGGAACCCTAATAAACCAAATAAGCCATTACTTGAAAAATCAGGATGAAACAAAAATAAGGCGCAAATACTGGCCACTCCTAGCATATGTAAAGAAATACGCCAGTACAAAGTAATTACAAAGGCTAGAATATTAAGTAGTAACATAAATACTAGCCCTTTTCCTCCCCAAACTAAATTTTTAGAAAAATAAAAATACAATGCCAATATTCCAATGCAAAGGATATTTACTGTAAAGGGCCACTTGCGCCACTTTTTTTCCAGTTTTAACAAATTTTTGCGTTTGAGTATGCAGCGCACATAAAAAACATAAAATATAAACGGAAATAAATACAAAAACCAAAGACTTATTAGCCAATCGCTTATGAGAAAAGGCAAAGGAAAAAGGTAATAAAAAATATAAAACTGAGCAAAATGAGGGTTCACTAAAATAGTGCTAGCTGCTGCTATAGCTTTTAGTGCACGCGCAGAAATAGTAAATGCTGGAGCTGCCATAATTGCCAATAGTGTAAGATAATTGGCAATATGATTGAAGAAGGTTAAATTATTGTTAGTTTTTTTTGAAAAAACAGAAACCTCAATGCTAAGAAATTATTAAAAATATTAAAATATTGTAGATACTTTTTTCAAAGTACTTACTATGCAGTTTTTAGCACTTTTTTCATTTTTTGAGCTGCAATAAGGGAGTGATCAAAAATAGCTCACTCCCTTATTGCTTAGCAAATAGTAATGTAATGCAATTGATTAAGTTATTCTTGCAAATGGACATGGAAAATAAGGGTGGCATTAGGTGGTATGGCAGGGGGCATACCTTGTGCACCGTAACCTAACTCTGCGGGTATAATTAATACAGCCTTGCTCCCCTTCTTAAGAAGAGCTATGCCCTCCTCCCATCCTTTGATTACCTGCCCTGCGCCTAGTTTCAACTTAAAAGGCTCACCGCGGTTAAAAGAACTATCAAAAACTTTTCCGTCTTCAAGCATCCCGTGGTAGTGTACAAATACCTCTTCACCTACCTTAGGCTGCGGCCCCCTTCCTTCTTCAATAATTACGTACTGCAGTCCTGAGGCTGTCTTCTGAGCCTTAGATTTATCATAAGCATATGGCTTAAAAGGTTCAAACTTTTCAGCCTTTAAAACGTGCAAGCGCATTACTAACTTTCCGGGAAAATTAGCGCCTTGCGGACCTAGGTTTTTGGGAATTACAAAAACGCCCTTACCCCCCTCTTTTAACATCATCAGCGCCTCTTCCCAACCCGCAAAAATTTGACCACTCCCTAGTAAAACAGTCTGGGGCTCACTATCAAAAGTACTACCCAGTTCTTGTTTTCCCGCCGAAGCATGATAGTGCAATTTTACCCGCATCCCTTTCTGAATAGGCGCTCCATTACCCTCTTCAATGATATGATACTCTAAACCTGAGGGTGTTTTCTTAAGCTTGGTAGAATCATAGGCATAAGGTACATACCCTTCCTTCACTTGAAGAAGTTCTACATGAAAATATAAAGTAGAGTTAGGGGGAATTTTACCTTGAGCCCTATCTCCATAACCCAAATTAGGCGGAACAATCAGTACTGCCTTAGTACCCTCTTTTAGCTGAGCAAAACCCTCCTCCCAGCCTCGAATCACCTGCCCAGCCCCTAACTTAAATTTAAACGGCTCGCCCCGATTAAATGAACTATCAAAGACTGTATCATTAGCAAGTAAGCCATGATAGTGCGCTATAATAACGTCCCCAGCTACTGGCTTGCGGCCCGTTCCTTCTTTTACTATTACATACTTCAAACCCGAAGGCAAACTAATAGCCTGGGTAGAATCATACACATAAGGCGGTTTATCATTTGCTGCCTCCTCTGTCTTTTTTTCGGAACAACTTACAATTCCGCTAATAATTAGTAAGATAAGTAAATAAATAAGCATTTGTTGTAATTTTGTACAAAGCTAAAAAAACCGCTTTAATTCTAAACCTATTATTTTAACTTATGGTGCAACAATTTACTCTGGCAAAATTGTTGTAAATTATCTAAAAATCTTTTATATTTCATTTTATGAAGCTAAGATATCATTTATTTTCCTTTTTGTTCATTGCTTCAATAGGTGCTATTGATATAACACTTAATGCTCAAAATGAACAGGGTATTAAATTCTTTAAGGGTTCTTGGGAAGAGCTTTTAGCTACTGCCAAAAAGAATAAAAAGCCATTTTGGGTAGACTTTTGGGCTCCATGGTGCGGCCCCTGTCGATTACTCAACCAAACAACTTTTACAGATAAAAATGTTGCAGAATATTCTGCCAAAATATTTCTTGCTTATAAGATTAATATTGACGAAAACCCGGGCCAGGGCCTTGCAAGTAAATATCGTATTTCAAGTATCCCAGCAATTGTTTTTTTTGACCATAATGGCAATGAAATAGGTCGCGTAGTAGGATATCAAAACCAAACTGCTTTCTTAGAGTCTTTAAAGAAATATACCCCCAAAAGTGCAGAACGTTCTTTGCATAAAGCTACTACAGTAGTAGAAAACTCCATTGAAGCCTACCTTGCGCTCAAAAACGAATTTTTCATGCAACTTATTGCTCCATTTAGAAAAGATACTCTTTTCTGGAACTACCTTCAACAAGCCAAAGAATATGGAAGAGCAAACAAAGATTGGGAATTTGAAGAAATTACCCAATTAGCACAAAAGGAACTACCCGCCGAAAAGCTTTGGTATCTACAAGCTTTTTATGAACTAGGCAACCAAAACTATAACGGTTTTATCCAAAGAGTTAACACACTTTTCGAACAAAATAAGCTAGCGCCTTTTGAACTGCACTGGCTAGCCTGGCTTTGTTACGATATGGAAGATATTCCCCATGAACCCTTTCGCTGGATAAACTCCCTGGCTCGTGAGGTGCCCTCTTATGAAATTTTGGATACAAAAGCAGCCATGTTGCTTAAAGATAAAAAGGTAGATCTGGCAAAAGAAACCATTGCAGCTGCACTGAAACTTGCTAAAACTGAAAACAAAGACGATACTTCTACCAAAATCTTACTGGAACTTACTAAAGCGGCTAATTAACCTGTGGTGTATTATTATTTTTTTCCCCTTACGCTTATATTTTTCCTTATGGCATTACGGGTAACAGCCCAAGCTCCTAAAGCTCCGCTGTTGGTTATTCATGGGGGGGCAGGAAATATCACGCCTCAAAATTTAAGTCCAGAAGAGGAGTTAAGTTGCCGCATGGAGCTCAAACGTGCATTAGAAACAGGCTGGAAAATCTTGCAAAATGGAGGCTCCTCCCTGGAAGCTGTGGTTACTGCTATTAGTATACTAGAAGATTCTCCTCACTTTAATGCCGGTAAAGGTTCGGTGCTTAACCGAGCTGGCAAAGTAGAGTTAGATGCTTCTATTATGGAAGGTAAAACAGGCATGGCGGGTGCTGTTGCAGCCGTAACCCGCATTAAAAATCCAATACAAGCAGCCGTCCTAGTAATGCAAAAAACACCCCATGTTCTCCTCATTGGCAAGGGGGCGCACAAGCTTGCAAAAAAAAATGGACTAGAATTGGTACCCAACTCCTATTTCATCACCCCCAAACAAAAAAAAGTATTTCAAAAACTTAAATCCAAAGCTCAAAAGCAAAAGAAAGATGGGCGTGTAAGCGAAAGGAAGTTCCCGTCGCAACCAGAAATCAAAGGAGGAACCGTAGGAGCTGTAGCTCTTGATAAGGAGGGAAATCTAGCTGCTGGTACCTCCACAGGAGGTATGGCATACAAAATGCAAGGCAGGGTAGGAGATACTCCTATTATTGGAGCCTCTACTTGGGCAGAAAATAACCTTTGTGCCGTGTCTACTACCGGTCATGGAGAATATTTTATTCGGGGTGTGGTGGCTTATGATATTGCTGCTTTAATGCGTTACCAAAAGCTAAGTCTCAGCCAAGCCACCCAAAATGTAATCCAAAAGCTCACCGAAAAGGGTGGACAAGGAGGCATTATTGCCATAGATAGTGAGGGTAACATAGCTATGCCCTTTAACACTCCTGGAATGTTTCGGGGCTATATCCGTAACGGAGGTGAACTCAATATCGAAATATTTGCTGATGAATAAAAAAATATACTCCCCATTCTTGTTTATCCAAAATTCACTAAAGTGGTAATTTCTAATAATAACAACAACCATTCTTTTCAGCTCGTTTCAGTATATGAACCCAGTGGGGACCAGCCCCAAGCCATAAAAGAACTTACAGAGGGTATACTCAATGGGGAAAAATATCAGGTTCTCTTAGGCGTAACAGGTTCAGGTAAAACTTTTACTATAGCTAACGTTATCCAAAATGTTAATCGCCCCGTATTAGTAATAAGTCATAACAAAACCCTGGCCGCTCAATTATTCACCGAATTCAAACAATTTTTCCCGCATAACCAAGTAGAATTTTTTATTTCTTATTATGATTACTACCAACCCGAAGCTTATATTCCTGAAACGGATACTTACATTGAAAAAGACCTAGCTATTAATAAGGAAATCGAGAAGCTAAGGCTTAGAGCTACTGCTGCTATTCTTTCAGGAAGAAGAGACGTAATTATTGTTGCCTCCGTCTCTTGTATCTATGGCTACGGGAAACCAGACGAAGTGGCTAATTTTGTAGAACGCATAGGACTAAACCAAAAAATGAACCGCCAAAAATTTCTACACCGCTTGGTGGAAATGCTTTATGCTAGAAGTGATTTGGAACTTAAGCGTGGTACTTTTCGCCCTAAGGGAGATACCTTAGACATCTTTCCGGCTTATGAAGATTTTGCTATTCGGATTAGCTTCTGGGGCGATGAAGTAGAAAGCCTTCACATTATTGAGCCCGAAACAGGTAAAAAAATAAAGGCTATAGAAAATTTTGTCCTCTTTCCTGCCTCCATTTTCGCTACGCCTAAAAACCTTTTGAACAAAATTCTTGCAGAAATAGAAAAAGAAATGCAAGAAAGGGTACAGTATTTTCAATCCATGGGCTTAATGCGTGAAGCAAGAAGAATACAGGAAAGAACAGAATACGATATGGAAATGATTCGTGAAATTGGTTTTTGTAAGGGTATCGAAAATTATTCTCGTTTTTTTGATCAGCGCCCCCGCGGTAGCCGTCCTTACTGCCTTATTGACTATTTTCCTAAAGATTATATTTTAGTTATCGATGAAAGCCATGTTACTATCCCGCAAATTAGGGCCATGTATGGGGGTGACCGCTCTCGTAAGTTAGAACTCGTAGAAAATGGGTTTCGTCTACCCTCTGCCCTCGATAATCGTCCTCTTAAGTTCGAAGAATTTGAAAATCTTATGGGGCAAACTATTTTTGTAAGCGCTACTCCTGGTGAATACGAGTTGCAGAAAAGCGGTGGTGTAATAGTAGAACAAATTGTGCGCCCCACTGGATTATTAGACCCTCCCGTAGAGGTGCGCCCTATCCACAACCAAGTGGATGATTTAATAGGAGAAATTCAAAAAACTGTAGCTCAAAAAGAGAGAGTATTGGTAACTACACTTACAAAAAAAATGAGTGAAGAACTTGCCGAATATCTAGTTAATTTGGGTATTAATGCCCGCTACCTTCACTCTGAAATAGATGCCTTAGAAAGAGTAGAAATACTACAGAACTTGCAACTAGGTAAAATTGATGTACTTATCGGAGTAAATTTATTAAGGGAAGGTTTAGATTTACCTGAAGTAAGCCTAGTTGCTATTCTAGATGCAGATAAGGAGGGTTTTCTTCGCTCTGAAAAAGCTTTTATCCAAACAGCGGGTAGAGCCGCCCGAAATGTAAATGGAAGAGTAATTCTCTATGCTGAAAGAATTACTGGCTCTATGCAAAAACTTATATGGGAAACAGAAAGAAGAAGAAAAAAGCAAATAGAGTATAATAAACTACACAATATTACTCCTCAGCCCGCTAAGAAAAATTATGAAACCATAGAAACAGCGCCTACCGTCTTAAACTATCTTAAAATAGAAAAGCCTGTGACTCCTGAAACAGAGCATAACCCTGAATTAGAAAAAATGTCAATTTCTGAACTAGAGCAAGCTATTGAATTATATAAAATCCAAATGCTTGCAGCAAGTGCAGAAGAAAATTTTCTAAAAGCTGCCAAATATCGAGATGAAATGTTTCGCCTGGAAAAAATCCTAAAAACTAAAATCCAACAGCAAAGCCCAGCTTAGACTTTTAATCTACCCTAGTTATAAAGCTAGCCAGATTAAATTTTCATTGCATACTTGAGCCATATTTGTACTAAGAGATTCTAATCCCTATACTAGAGAACTTATTTTTTGTAAATTTGCCGTAATAGTAGATTATGACATATAAACCCACAGTATCACCTTAATTGATTATCTAAAATTTTGCCCTCTACTCGTTTTTTAGCTCTGAGATAAAGTAAAAATGTGTTACTGCAAGAAGCCTTGTTTGAAATTCAACCACATAATTCTGTCTTTATTGCTGCAGCTAATTAGCTTTTCGGTCGAAGGCCAGGCAATATTATGGCAAAAATGTATTGGCGGAAGTGCTTTTGATAATGCTTCAGATTTTGAAATAGCCAAAGATGGTAGCTATGTAATTGTAGGAACTACACGTTCCTACGATATTGCTAACCTTTCAAAAACCACAGGAGATCCTGATATGCTTGTTTTCAAGATGAATTCTAAAAGTAATCTCTTGTGGCAACAAACCTTTGGTGCGGAACGTACCGAGGAAGCTAAAGCGGTGAGAGTAACTCGCGATGGTGGTTTTTTAATTGTTGGTTCTACAGATTCCCCAAACTTTACAAAAGGCGAAAAAGACTTCTTCATCGTTCGCCTAGATGCAATTGGCACTAAATTATGGCAAAAATCTTTCGGAGGTACAGGTAACGATATTGCTACTTCTGCAGTAGTACTTAGAGATAGCTCTTTTATTATTGCTGGAGAAACCGGTAGCCAAAATGGAGATGTTACTAAAAATAGGGGCGGTATTGACTACTGGGTTATCCGACTAGATAAAAGAGGCAACTTTATGTGGGAAAAAACTTACGGCGGCCCTGGAAATGACAATCTATACTCCATAGAACCTACTGCCGATGGTAACTTTTTACTTATAGGCTCTAGTGATATGAGCGGCGTAGACGTGCCGCCTACCAAAGGGAAAACCGACTTATTCCTAGTCAAAATCGATGCTAGGGGTAACATTCTATGGCAAAAAACGTACGGCGGAGAAGGATTTGATATTCCTTTTGATGCTGCTACTGCCATTACCCAAGATGGGCCTATTCTAATAGCCGGAACTACTACCTCTACCACAGGAGATATTACAGCCCAATACGGAGCAAGTGACGTTTTTGTAGCAGCAGTTGACTTATCGGGTAATTTATTATGGAAAAAAAGCTATGGAGGCAGTGGAGAAGACGGTGCTAATAGCATTTCGGCTGTATATGATGGTAATTTTTTAATTGCGGGTACCACACGCTCCAAAGACCATGATATTTTAGAAAATAAGGGCGGATACGATGCATGGTTATTCAAAGTGGATACTAGAGGTAGCATGCTCTGGTCTAAAACCATCGGAGGAAAAGGAACGGATCAATTTCTACAAGCTAAAGAAATACCTGGCGGTGATTTTATTGTAATTGGCTTTACAGATTCCAAAGATGGCGACCTCAATAACCTCTACAGAACGACGGGTCAAGATTTCTGGGTAGTTAAAATTGAAGACCCTGCTATTGAACATAAAGTAATTTCTTTAACACCAACTACTCTTATTGGTTATATTCGAGACGCTAAAACTAAAAAATTTGTAGCTGCTGAGGTGCGCTTAGTAAGCGATAGAAAAAATAAAAGACTTCAAACTGTAAAGTCTGATACTGTTTTTGGTATCTATGAAGTATTTTTACCAGATACCGATAAGGCAAGTATTGGCGTTTCTGCTAAAGGTTATCTTTTCTATAGTAAAGATGTTACTGTTTCTAATGAGCAACGCTACTCAGAAATTCGCTTAGATGTAAATTTGGAACCTATTAAAGTAGGTGAGGCAATTCGCTCTTATGGCATTTATTTTGAATCAGGTAAATTTGATATTCTTCCAGAATCTTATCCTGAATTAGATCGCCTATATGACTTTTTGATGCAAAATAAGACAGTAAAAATACAGATCAATGGTCACACAGATGGCTCAGGAGATCCAGCTACCAAAATGCAGTTATCTACCTTGCGAGCAAAGGCAGTTAGAGATTTCTTAGTTAAAAAAGGTATTCCCGTGGAACGACTTAAATTCAAAGGGTTTGCTGCTACTCAAAAAATTAGAGACCCCGAACTTACAGAAGAAGACTTACGAATGAATCGAAGAGTAGAATTTGAAATCATCGAATATTAAATTAATCATGAAATCTAATGTCAATAATAAACGATGTAGAAATTATCCATTTATTGGCATTGCAAAACATCAATGGTATAGGCCCCTATACTGCTCGAAACTTAATAGCTTACTGTGGCTCAGTAGAAGCTATTTTTCAGAAAAAAGCTTCAGAACTAGAAAAAATACCTTCTATTGGTTTTAAGCTAGCTAGGCTTGTAACCCAAAAAAATAACTTAGAAAAAAGTGAAAAAGAATATCGCCTTTTACAAAGTTTGGGAATTACCGTCCATCCTTACTTTGCCGAAACTTATCCTAATTTTCTAAAAAACATACCCGATGCCCCTATTCTCCTTTACCAAAAAGGGCCACTCAATTTAAATACTCGTCCTTCAATTGCAATTGTAGGTACAAGAAAACCTACAGAGTATGGTAAAAAACAAGCCTCTTTCTTTGCTGAATACCTAGCCAGCCAAGGTATCAATATCGTAAGTGGCCTAGCCTATGGCATTGATAGCTTTGCTCATATGTCTACTCTCAAGGCTAATGGCACTACTACTGCAGTTCTCGCCCACGGCTTTTCCACTATTTATCCTGCTAGTCATAAAAGCTTAGCGGAGCAAATATTAGGAAAGGGCGCTTTAATTACAGAGTACAGCTATCACAAAAAGCCTAAGCCTATGCTTTTCCCAGAAAGAAACCGGATTATTGCAGGCTTATGTGTGGCAACTATTGTGGTGGAAGCAGCTGTTTCAGGGGGAGCTCTAATTACAGCAAAATTAGCTAATGATTACAACCGAGAAGTGTACGCTATTCCGGGAAATTTAGGTATAAAAACTTCCGAAGGATGCAATCAACTAATTCGTAAAAATTTAGCTAGAATCCTTACT
This sequence comes from Bacteroidia bacterium, assembly GCA_025057395.1. Lineage (GTDB taxonomy): Bacteria > Bacteroidota > Bacteroidia > J057 > JANWXU01 > JANWXU01. The sequence goes on from JANWXU010000015.1 coordinate 38,845, forward strand.
CACCCGCAGGAAGTAATTGATGATTTAGAAATAAATGGTCTTTTACAAATTCCTGCCTCTACCATTAAAAGTCCTTCAGCTCAAGAAGCTGCTAATACTTCTAAAATTAATCTAAACGAACTCTCGTTAGAAGAACAAAAAATCTACCGTTTTCTAGCTTCTTGCGAAAACGCCCATATCGATACTTTACACGAAGCACTTAATCTACCTATAGCACACCTTGCTACCCTTCTGTTAAATCTAGAATTTCTAGAAATTGTAGAGTCTTTACCAGGGAAAAAGTATAGAATAAAAAAATAAACTAATATGTTTTTGTCATTGTTATAGGAACTGCAATAACAAAATCAGCCAAATTAATAGACTTCTTATCTAATTCTTTTAAGTCAACTTGTTCAACGGTAGAAATTGTAAGAATTTTTAACTTTGAACTATATTTTTTTAAGTACCAATATATTCCTTCATAATTATTCGAATGGTAGGCGCCATTTAGATGAACGAAAACACCTGAAGCAGGCAAATTTTGGTAAATAAAATAAGCCATAGTAGCATCTTTCATTGCCTGAGCAGCAATAAAATTTTCCGTAGCTACAGTTCCTCCGCCGTGCACCATTGCTTTCATTGCTTGATAACCAGGAAGCGAAAAGTCTACCTGTATAGGCAAAGGTGCCATCCAACGTTTTTCACGCTCAGAAAGAGTATCTAAAGCTGCTAGCCCACTACGAGCTACCAATCTAGCATACTTACGCGGAATATTGGTAGCAACTAAATTAATTTTGTATTTCCTAGCAAATTCCAGTATTGGCTTATAATCAGTAGCATAATTGGGCCAAAGCTCGGTAGAGCTTTCAAATTTTTGAGTATCCCACTCATTTGCAAAATAAGCATTAATATTATTTTGTATATCTGCTTCAAACATTTCACCCCCTATTATTAGGGGAATATTATTTTCTACCAAATCTTTTATTAATTCATATTGTAGCCAGTGAGCAATAGGGTTATTATGCAATTCGCCAAATAAAATAACCTGAGCTTTCTGTGCTTTTTTAAATAAAGCCCCATAATCCGTTTTCTTACCCCGAGCTGTAAAAATACAATATGCTTTTTTTTGCGCCATAATACTTAAGGGGACCCCTAAACTAATTAACATTCCCCAAATAAATAATAATCTAATCACCATTAGATCTAAAAAGTTAAAATATTGCTTTAATTTCAATATAACAAAAAATTTAAATTTTACTTGCATTAAAATAAAAAAAAGGTTGCTACCAGGTGGAGCAACCTTTTTGAATTCACTAAGAGAATTATTAGGGCTGAAGCAGTAACTTAGCTTGACTACGCTTTTGCCCTTGTATAAATTCTACTACATAAATACCAGCAAGCACACCTTGTAAGTCTATAAATTGTGTACCTATTCCATTTTCTGGAAGCTCTATAGTAGCTTCATAGATAACTTGCCCTGCTACATTACGAATTACAATCTGTGCTGGTAGTAAATTTTCAGCTTCATAGCGAATTGCAAATATACCTTGGCTAGGATTAGGATATATTTCTACTACGGGATTTTTCTCAGCCTCCTGACTGCCTAGCTTAGTATTTGGCATACTAAACTCTTGCACCAAAGAGAAGGGGGTAAATTGACCATTCCGGGTAGAGCATAAGGTACAGTTAGTACGAATACGAATACCATACCTTACACCTGGTGTTAAGCCTACCAACAAAACCTCGCTCGTAGGATGAGTTACCAAAAACTGTTGCCATGTAGCAGGGTCTTGATTAGCAGGACCATACGCAATTACATAACAAACAGCTCCCGTCTGATTAGGTATCCAGCGAAGTAGAGCCGTAGTACTGCTCTCAATAACAACAGGTAACAATTCGGGAGTACTGCAACCTTGCGGCACTTGCGAACGCAAAGTAGTGGCCACTACACTTTCTGATGGCTCAGAACTAGCTCCATTCGCACACAGTACTATTAAACGAAATTCGTAAGTAGTACTAGAACTTAAACCAGTTACAGTAAACGAGGTGGTAGTGATACCTGTTATGGCGTTGAAGCCAGCATTTGAACTTAATACTCGATATTGAATAGTATAACTAGCTGCTCCGCTTACTGCTGCCCAGCTCAGTGCAACACTCGATGTATTAACACTTGTTACCGTTGGTGCCGCACTTGGAACTAAACTTCTAACAGTATAGGTTTGTGTACTACTGCACCCTTCTGCATCTCGAACTACAACTGTGTAGTTACCTGGTACTAAATTCGTAAATTCACCTGTAGAGTTAGTAACATTACCTGGAGAAAGATTATAAGTATAACTTCCGCTACCTCCTCCTCCCCTTACTCTTAGAACGCCTCCACCATTACATCCTGCATTAAGACTTTCTATCAAAGTTTGAGTTACTGCCGGTCTTACCGTCACTCTACGAGTAAGTCCGTTACATCCAAAAGCGTAAGTGCGCTCACCCACACCATTAGGTCTTACCACTAAGCGGAAGGGAGAAACATTAACTTCCATACCTATTTGGCCTACTCCGTTTTCAGAATATGTCAGAAGCCAGGGGCCATTGCCTGCAAATGTTACTTCAAAACTCGTCTCTTCTCCTTGGCATAATACTGCATTCTGAGCTTGGCTTACACTTTGTACGTTAGCACCCCTTCGAATTGCTACATTCGTAGTGTAGGTAATACTAGAACATCCTTGTACTATTAGGGTTACTCTATAAACTCCACTATCTGCTAATGTAACGCCAATTCGACTTACGCTAGCTCCTGTAGCTATAAAGTTTCTCGGACCACTCCATCGATATTCTGCGCCCGCTACCAAAGTAGCATTTAATTCCAGATTCTGTCCTTCACAAAGGGGTCCATTATTAGTTACATTAACTTCACCTAATCCTTCTCGAATAACCACTAAGGTAGAAACCGTAATATTACCACACGCCGGAGAATTTACTTCTACTGTATAATAACCTGCTGCTTCAGGCACAATATTTTCTATAGTCGGATTTTGTAAAGTTGAACTAAAACCATTAGGACCGCTCCACCGATAAGTAGCACCAGGAATAGAAGTTACTGTCAGCCTAAGAGTAGTTCCCGTACAAACAGGTCCATTATTACTCGCTACAATATCTATTAGCGACGGATTTACTATCACAGTGGTAGTACGCGTTACTAGGCCGCACCCTGGTAAAAGTACACTTACGTTATAAGCGCCAGAGTTTAGCGAAGTTACGCCCTGTACAATAGGACTAGCTTCTGTACTCGTAAAGCCTGCCGGTCCACTCCAAAAATAACTAGCCCCTGGAACAAAAGTTGCGTTCAAAACTAACACACCATTAGTACAAAGTGGACCATTATTTAAAGCAACAATTTCTGCTGGTGAAGGATTCACCACCACTTGCGTAGTGGCTGTGCGGCTTCCACACTGGGGTGTACTTACGGTAACTGTGTAAATGCCACTATTAGCGGTTGTTGGATTATTAATTACTGGCGAAGCTAAGGTACTGGTAAAACCATTAGGTCCACGCCATAAGTAAGTTGCATCTACAGAAGCAGAAGCCGTCAGGGCTAAACTACTACCCGAGCACACAGGACCATTATTACTTGCCGTAATCGAAGCTATCGAAGCATTTACTATTACCTGAGCAGTAGCACTTAAAGTGCCGCAGCCGGGTACATTTGCTGTTACTGTATAAGTACCGCCGTTTGTAGTATTAGCCTGCGGAATATTAATAGCAGCGCCTGTCGCGCTAAAGCCCGCAGGACCTGACCACGTATACGTAGCACCCTGTATTTGTGGCACACTAAGAACCAAATTTTGGCCCGCACAAATAGGAGAATTCGTAGTAATTGCAAAATTACTTGCTCCTGGCACTACTGTAACCGTAGTAGTAAGCGTACGAGTACCACACCCGGCAGAGCTTATTGTTAAGCTATATACACCACTATTAATAGTAGAAGCCGAAGGAATAACAGGATTAACCTCTGTAGAACTAAAACCAGCAGGTCCACTCCAAACATAGCTAGCCCCCTCTACCCCTGTAGCACTAAATTGTAAACTACTACCCTCGCAAACTGGACTATTATGCCTAATATTTACTTGCGATAAACTCGGATTAATAGCTATTTCTACATTAAGTCTTACAATACCACATGCAGGAATACTTGCCGTAAGCTCATAAGTACCTGCGTTTTCTGATGTTACATTACTTATAGTAGCGATAATTCCAGTAGCAGTAAAATTGCGTGGACCGCTCCATTGGTATATAGCACCTGCTACTGGCGTAGCACTTAGGCGAAGAGTGCCCCCCTGGCAAACTGGAGAATTTGTATTAATCCTTAAACTATTAACTCCCGGATTGACAATAACATTTGTACTGCGGGTAATACTTCCACATCCTGGTGTTTGCAATACTACTTGGTATACACCACCATTAGCTGGGCTAACTCCAAATATACTAGGAGCACTTTCTGTAGAAGAAAAGCCACTAGGCCCACTCCAGCTATAAGTAGTTTTAGGACTAACCCCATTAACATTGAGATTCAAAACTCCCCCTTCGCAAAGTGGACCATTATTAATAACAGCAGCATTCTCCAAGCTTTGATTAACTTCTACTGCAACTGTACCACTTACGCTTCCACAGCCAGGTACACTTACTGTTACGCTGTAAACACCACTATTTGCTGTGGTTAAATTACCTTGACTAACGTTTGCTTGGGTAGCAGAAAAACCTTCAGGTCCACTCCAGCTATAGCTAGCACCATTTATGCTAGGGGCACTAAGCTGTAACACCCCCCCCTCACATAGCGGACTATTACTTGATGGAGTAATACTTGACGGCAGAGTATTGACAACCAAAGCAGTAGTCCTAGTTACAGGCGCACATCCAGTAACTGTTACTGTGAGGGTATATATGCCCGCCTGATTAGCCCGGACTCCTGAAATAATTGGATTTTGCTCCGTAGAACTAAAGCCATTAGGTCCGCTCCACCGATAAGTAGCATTTTCTATAGGAGCAGCACTAAAACTTGCCACTCCACCCACACAAACAGGAGAATTACTACTCGCACTAGCATTAGTAGGAGCAGGAATCACCTGAACATTAATATTTGCCGAAGCCGAAGGACAACCTGCTCGGCTTACAATAAGAGAATATTCTCCCTCAGCATCTAAAGTTACATTATTAATAGTAGGGTTACGCTCTGCAGAAGTAAATCCATTAGGTCCACTCCAGCTATAAGTTGCCCCAGAAATACTACTTACACTAAAGCGCAAAGTAGTACCGCTACAAACTGGGCTATTACTATTTATCACGGGTGTAGGCGGTGGAGTATTTATAACTACCGTTGTGGTACGGATAATGGGATCACACCCAGGAACTGTAACTATCAATGTATAAGTACCCGCATCTGTGGTTTGCACATTAGTACGCGTAGGATTCTGCTGCGTAAACCTTATCCTATTAGGACCTAGCCATTCGTAAGTAGCACCTGGTACTGCTGTAGCACTTAAATTCAACGTTCCTCCTACACAAATTGGAGAATTACTACCTATTTCAATCTGCGGAACCGAATTAATAGTTACATTAACAGAACCTGTTTTAGGTGCACATCCTTCAGTTACTACCGTAACGTTATACGTTCCACTTTGTGCTGCAAGCGCATTATTAATTACTGGGTTCTGTAAAGTAGAAGTAAAACTATTAGGACCTGTCCATACGTAACTTGCGCCTGGTGTTCCTACTGCCGTAAGTCGTAAAGTTCCTCCTTCGCAAATTGGAGAATTACTTTGGGGGTTCGGACTCTCGGGCGTTAAACGAATAGTAGGAGTGTGAGTAAGAGATACAGAAGGACAACCCGGTATGTTTACCGTAAGGCTATAAGTACCAATGTTTGCTGTTGTAGTAGTACTAATACTTGGGTTTTGTGTAGTAGCACTAAAACCATTAGGCCCCTTCCAAATAAATGAAGCACCGGGAGCATTATTAACACTAAAATTTAATGTTTCGCCTGTACAAACTGGTGAGTTGCTACGAATTACGTAATCAACAGGCAAAGGTGAGTTTACTATTACTCGAACTGTACCAGTACGGCTACAAGAGCCTAAACTTACTGTAACAGTATACTCCCCACTACTAGCAGTCGTAACACTAAAGCCACTAATTGTCTGATTTTGTCCAAATGCAATATAATCATTAGGACCTGCCCACTGATAAAGGGCCCCATTGGTTGCTACAGCACTTAAAATAATATCATTACCAGCACAAACAGGAGAATTACTACTTGGCGAAGGATTTGCTGGCGAATTATTTATTACCACATTAGTAGTTTGCGTTGCACTTGTACAATTAGGTATAGTAGTAGTAAGCGTAAAAGTACCAGCAAAGAAAGGAGCAATGTTGGGTATAGTTACTTTTCTCCCGGTAAACACAAACCCGTTGGGGGCTGTCCATTGATAAGTTGCGTCTGTAATTCCTCCATTAGCAACTGCCTGTAAATCTAAAGTAGAGCCCGCACAAACAGGAGAATTAGAGACAATAGTTACGGCACTTGGGTCTTGTACTACTACCGTAGTAGTAGCGGTAGCAGTAGCCGAGCAGCCTTCTACAGTCACTACCACTGAATAAATCCCCGCATTTGCTGAATTTACATTATTTAAAGAAAGAGTAGGAGCAGTAGTAGTGGAACTAAATCCATTGGGTCCACTCCACTGATAACTTTGAGCGCCGCTTACATTAGTAGCTGTTAATTGTAAATTCTTCCCTATGCAAACTGGAGAATTACTTTGTAAAGTAATAGCTCCAGGCGGTGTATTTACGGTTACATTTACCGTAGCGCTTATTGTACTACACCCTGGAGTACTAGCCACTAAGGTATATACTCCTGAGCGTAAAGTATTTACATTTGCTATTGTAGGGTTCTGCTGTGTAGAAGAATACCCTGCAGGACCACTCCACTGGTAACTCACGTTATTTAATAACGGAGTAGGACTCGCCGTAAGGTTCAAGTTACTACCTGTGCAAACCACTTGCGCCGGGCTTACCGCTATGCTAGTAATTGGCGCATTTACAACTACATTAGTCGTAGTAGTAGCGGGGGAGCAACCCGATACTGAGGCTGTAACACTATATGTATAAGTACCTGGTGCAGTAGGTGCTTGAGTGGTAACGGTAGACGCACTTTGAGAAAGGCCAGGCCCGCTCCAATTATAAGCAACTCCCGAAGCAACATTCGAAACTGAAAGCGTTAACACACCCCCCGTACAAATAGGTAAGACATTATTTACTATCGGAGTAGGGGGTGGAATATTCACTACAATGGGCCCTACTGTGCCTGTTATTGCACTACAAGGGGGTACGCTAATTGTTACCGAATAAATTCCTGCGGCAGCGGTTGTGATATTTGTAAGCGTAGGATTTTGAACTGTGCTTGTAAACCCATTAGGACCACTCCAAGTGTACGTTGCATTGTTACTAGGATTGGTAATTCCTAGAGACAAAGTTTGCCCAACGCAAGTTGGGGAATTCGTTACAAAACTGGGTGGGTTAGGCGGCGTATTTACCACTACTGTAGTAGTACCCGTTACTGGAACACAACCCGGAACAGTTACCGTAATGGTATATACCCCCGCATTTGAGGTAGTTATATTAGCAACTGTCGGATTTATAATTGTACCGCCTCCACTAAAGCTAGGAGAACCAGGACCCGCCCAGCTATAACTAGCCCCTGGCGAGGGAGTTGCATTTAGCTGCAACTGCTGCCCTGCACATAACGGACCGTTATTGGTAGGATTAGGAGCAACAGGAGGTTTATTTACCGATATGGTAATAGTACTGGTTTTATTAGCACATCCTGGAAGACTTGCTGTTACGGAATATACCCCTGCTTTCAAGGTAGTAACATTATTCACTGTAGCTGATGTACCTACTTGTGCAAAACCATCGGGTCCTTGCCAAGTATAGGTGGCACCTGAAACCGGATTTAGAACTGCCAAGTTAATATTTTGCCCTTCACAGATCGTAGTGCTGTTTGCTTGAATAATGGGCTGTGCTAGGTCATTTACTACTACATTTATGCTATTAGATACAGGATTACAACCTGGTAAACTTACCGTAATACTATATGTACCTGCATTAAGAGAAGTAACATTATTTATTGGTGGCGGCACAGCAGAATTACCTGTAAAACCTGCAGGACCACTCCATGTATATGTAGCTCCGAGTACTGTGTTTGTACTAAGTGTAAGCGTGCTCCCTACACACACAGGATTTGAATTGACACTAATAATAGGTGTAGAAAGGGCAGGACTTACAACTACCGGAGTAGATAGAGCCAGCACACACCCGGGTGCACTAAAATTCAATACCCAAATTCCACTTGCAGCTGTAGTAACACTAGGAATACTAAATGAAGCACTACTTTGACTTTGCCCACTTGGTCCTTGCCAAGAATAGGTAGCACCTGTGTAGTTAGTGGCAGTAAAGCTAAGTACATTTCCGCTACATACCGGAGAGTTGGTTGTAATTACTGGGTCATAAACCGTAACTGCTACTTGGCCTGATGCCGGAGCACAGCCTGGTGTAGCAACCGTTACATTATAAACCCCTACCGTAGAAGAATTCATATTAAAACGAGAAGGATTCTGCAGCGTAGAACTAAACCCTGCAGGACCACTCCATGTATAAGTAGCATTTGGTGTAGCTGCAACTGTAAGATTTAGTGTGCCATTTACGCATACAGGACTATTACTCGTAGGGGCTGGAGGTGAGGGCTGGTTACTTATAAGCACATTTATTGATTGTACGTAAGTGGTGCATCCTGGAACAATTGCAGTAAGTACAAAAACGCCACTATGCTGAGAAACTTGCGCATTGTTAATAATTAGATTTTGACTGTTATAAGTAGTGTTATCTGGGCCTACCCAAGTATAACTAGCAGAAGATATAGCAGTAGCTGTTAGTAAAAGAGTATTTCCTGCACATACAGGAGAATTACTACCTAGGTTAAAAGTAGTAGGGAGTGTGATAACATTCACTGAAGTTTGACCTACTAACGAAGTGCAACCACTAACAGGCTCCACATATTGGAGAGCATAAAGGCCAGTATATGTATTATTAGCGTTAAGACGTGTAATTGTAGCACTTGTACTCGTTGCAGACCATCCATTAGGTCCACTCCACAAATAACTTGTTTTACCCGCCGGACCAGTTAGTATTAAATTGGAGCCACTGCAAATTGGGACATTCGTTATAATTGTAGGTGCTACTGGTGTTGAATTAATAAGCAAGTTCGTTGTACTACTAGCGCTGCAGCCTGCCGTATTAGTTGCCGTTAATGTGACAACAGCATTCCCCGCATTAGCCCAACTTACCACCAAACTCGTACCCGTACCACCCGCCGGTGAAGAAACATTCCCCCCAATTACCCAACTATATGTCTCCCCAACAACAGGATTCAATACCCCTAACGTATAATTTTGACCCGTACAATAAGGAGGCGATGCAACACTAATCGTAGGAATACCCGGAGAAGCTGAAACCACAGTAGTAACAATATTAGAAGCAGCAGTACAATTGTTAGCATCGGTTACCACC
>JANWXU010000160.1 GCA_025057395.1 Bacteroidia bacterium
TTTTTACTACCCCCCAAATAACTACTACTACTACTTATTATTTAGAAACCTTTTCAGCAAGTACAAATTGTAAAAGTCAAAGAACTCCCGTTCCGTTAATTATCCATATTGTGGGGGTACCGGTAGTTCCGCAAATGTATGGGTGCAAAGATCCTACTTCAATTGTTCTACGTCCTACTCCTAGTGGACCAATTGAAGGTTCTATTTTTCGAATGTATTCTGCCGCAGTAGGAGGAATACTGCTACAAGAAGATGCTACACCTCCCTATGAATTTCCTCTTACTCTTACTTCTGCCACGGGCAATCGCACTTACTACTTTGAAGCCATAGATCCGGTTACGCGTTGTACTAGTGCAAGAGTGGCAGTTAAACCTGTGCTTTACGTACTAGATGCTCCGCAAGCTCAAACTAATGTGCCTCCACGTTGCGGCGAAGGAACTTTTACCATACGAAACCTAAACTTTTATACTCAGAGTTATCGTTTTGCTTTGTATACTACTCCTACAGGTGGTACTCCTTTAAGGGAGTACTTGGATAATCCGCGCCAAATTGTTACTCCTGCTGTTACTACGACTACTACTTTTTATCTTGAAGGAATTGATTCTTTAAGCAACTGTCCTAGTGTTGAAAGAACCACGATCGTAGCAAGGGTACTTCCCTTGCCCTCTCCCCCCGCTGCTACCTATACCCCTATTTGCGGTGCCGGTAGTACAATTATTAGTGTTCCTATTGGTACAGGAAACTATGTATTGTATGAACAGCAGGTAGGAGGTCGGCCTATTGCCAATTTTACCAGTACTTTTCTTACACCTGAGCTTTTTTCAGATGCAGTGTATTGGCTTGAGGCAATTGATCCTAGTACACAATGTACTAGCTTGCGTAGTCGAATTTATATTCGTATTACTCCGCAGCCCGCGCCACCTTTAGCTCAGGCTGTACCGCGATGTTCGCCTGGTCCTTTTCAAATCGATGTAATAATGGGTAATCCGCCAGGAGATCGAGTTCAATTATATACACAGCCAATAGGGGGTACTCCTATAGCTACTGTTAGTACTTTTCCCTATACTTTAATTACGCCTCCTGTTACTACCACTACTACTTTTTACTTAGAATCTTCAGATTCCTCAGGCGTTTGTATTAGCAATACAAGAACGAGTATTATTACGCCGTTTTCCAGTCGCCCAGCTCGCCCTACAGCGGAAGATTTTTATCGTTGCGGCCCAGGCGTAGCAACTATTACTGTTACTCCGGGCTTTCCTACCGGATCGCAGGTATTGCTTTATACTCTGCCTAGTGGTGGGCAACCTATTGCCCAAGCAAATCCACCTTTCATAATTACAACTCCTTTTCTAACCACTACTGCTACTCTCTACCTTGCTGCTTCCCTAGAAAATCGAGTTGATTGCAGCAGTGATAGACTACCTATTACTGTGCATATACAACAAGCCCCAGGGGTACCTACTGCACCTACAGTTATTTCTCGTTGTGGACCAGGAGTAGTTACTTTAACAGCTTCTATGGGCTTTCCCGCAGGCGAAGAATTACGTCTTTATACAAGTCCTTTAGTAGCTACGCCTTTAGAAGTTCAAAATTTTGCGCCTTACGTATTTACCTTGAATGCAGATACTACGCGGAGCTATTATCTAGAAGCTTACTTATCCCAAGGAAATTGTGCCTCGCAAAGACGTGTAGAAGTAGTAGTGCGAGTCCTACCCTTACCGGCTCCTCCTACAGCCGAAAATGTTACTATTTGCGGTGGCGGAAGTGTTACTTTAACTATTCGGGCAGGTACTCCACAAGGGGATATCACTCGTATATTTACTCAATCTGTAGGGGGTGCTCCTCTTCTTTCAGTAACACAAGCTCTTTTTACTTATACAACGCCTAATTTAGTTACAACGACTACTTATTTTCTTGAGAGTGCTTCAGCTGAAGGATGTATAAGTATACGTAGAAATCCTGTAATAGTAAAAGTATCTCCTATACCCGATCCTCCTCAAGTAAGAGGCTTTTCTCGGTGTGGAGCGGGTACTGTTACACTTACTGCACAAACTTCTTTTGCACAAGCTACTATTGCGATATATACTGTGCCCCAAGGGGGCATGCCTGAAGCAAGCTTAAGTACTCCCCCTTACCTTTTTACCCTGAATATAACGAGGACTACCAGTTTTTACTTCGAAACCATTGATTCTCAAACTCAATGTCGTAGTCAAAATCGTTCAGGTACGCTAGCAGAAGTTTTAACCCAACCAGTAGTAGTATTGCCAGATTCGATTATTATTTGCCGTCCGCAGGCAGTTACTCTTTCGCCAGATGTAGCGGGTCAACCCATAATATCCTATGATATTTATCCCTCTTTGAACGCTACTTTACCAATAGCTACCCTAAGGCAACCCCCTTATACTTACACTACTCCTATCCTTAATACTTCTACTACTTACTATGTCCAAGCTACAGCTAGCAATGGCTGTACTAGCTTGCGTCAACCTATTCGTGTGATTTTACGCTATGCTTTGCGCCCACCACAAGTGCAGGATGTTACCATTTGTGGCCCTGGGGTTGCTACTTTTACGGTGGTAGATGTTGACTCAACAGCAGATAAAATTGCTCTTTTTACCCAGCCAAGTGGAGGACCTGAAGTTAGTAGCATATTAGGCCTTCCTCCTTACCTTTTAACTACTCCCTTGATAACCCAAAACTCAATTTTTTACATAGAAAGTAGCCAAACCTTTTCAAATTGTCCAAGTTTACGTACTCCTGTTCGAGTAAATATAGCCTCGCTACCCGAGTTGCCCCAGATTTCTCAAACAACTTTTTGTAGTGGAAGCAATGAATTTATTTTGAATTTAAATAATACGACTCCTAACTTGCGTTTTTTGCTCTATATTTCAGCAAATGCTTCTGAGCCTATTAGTCAAGATAGCACATTTCCTTATGCACTAAAACTTCCTGCTCTTGTTCAAAATACTACCTTTTATATTCGTACCCAAATTTACCCGGCAGGCTGCGAAAGACCCGATAGAATGCCTGTGCCTATTACTCTTAATCTTACTCCGGGTGTTCCTCTAGTACCCGTGCGAATGGCGCGTTGCGGTCCTGGAGTAATTACAATTACCGCTTCTATGACAAGCCCTATAGGCCAAGCTATAGAATTATACACATCAGCAAATGCTACCCAGCCTATTGATATTCGAAATGGTTTTCCCTATACTTTTACTCAAAATATCACTACCACTACTACTTATTATTTGGCGGCTTTAAGTACATGTGGCAATTGTAGAAGTCCTCTTATGCCTGTGATTGTTGAAGTTCAACAGCCGCTACCTCGCTATTCTGTAAGGCCTATTGAAAATTTGCTTTGTGCTGGTTCTTCACTTCGCTTTACTATACAACCTACTCCTGAAATAAATTCCGTATATCTTTGGCAGGGTCCTAATGGTTGGAGTTCTACGCAGCCTAATCCTGTAATTAATACAGTTTCCTCTATGCATGCTGGTATTTATACTGTTACTATTAGCCGAACCGATACCACCTGCTCTGCCCAGCGTATTGTAACTGATGCTGTGCAGATTGTTGCTTTGCCAGTACTGCCTTCTGTAAGTGATACTATTTTATGCCAAGGAGGCAATATTCAAATTTCAGTAAATCCAGAACCAGGCGTAATTTATAGTTGGACAGGGCCTAATGGCTTTTCTATTACGAACTCCACCCTACTTCTGTCTAATGTGCAGCCAGAACAAGCTGGAGTGTATACCCTTTCTGCTTATAATCCTAATTATCCAATAGCTTGCCAACAAAATAGTAGAAACTTCAGAATTGATATACAAACTCGTCCTTCAATAGAACTTAATGCTCGTTATACCTTTTGTGAGGGTTCAGAAATTTCGCTAAGAGTACCTACATTTCCTAATGTAAGTTATCAGTGGGTAAGTCCTAGTGGTTTGAGGTATGCAGGTCCTTTACTTTTTATACCTAGCGCTACTCAAACATTGAATGGAGTTTGGCGCTTAGAAGTAAAGCCCATAGGTTGTTCTTTAGAAGTTTACAATACTATTTTCCATATTGAAACTCCCCTTTCTTCTATTTCTATTCGAAACAATTCACCCCTTTGCGAAGGACAAGATTTAGAACTAAGTGCTCCAATTTTTTCGGGTGCTAATTATTTATGGCAAGGACCCCAAGGCTTTAGTAGTACTTTCTTTAGAATACAAAGAAATAATGCAACCACAGAAGCAGCAGGTGAGTATACTCTAACCATAACTCCTACTGCATGCCCTGCCACGCAAGTAATTACCTCTGTTATTATTTCTCCTAATGTTGTGCCGCAACTATTAAGTAATATGCCGGTGTGTAGTGGTGCAACGCTCCGTCTCACTCTACAAAATGTGCCAATTGGGGTTCCTATTCTTTGGCAAGGAAGAAATTATACAAATGTTACTTTTACTCCTGAGCTTGTTTTAGAAAATATTACTCCACAGAATAGTGGAGAATATCAAGCACGCTTTACATTGCCTGGTTGCGGCGAAAAGATTGCTACTACCCAAGTAAATGTACTTTCTTCATTAGCTACGCCCACGCTTCAAAGTAATGCTCCGTTGTGTATAGGTCAACGCTTGGAACTTTCAGTAATTCCTAACTATAGCCAAGGCACCACTTTTGAATGGCAAACCCCTCAAGGTAATTTTATCACTACCAATTCCACCTTTATTCGCGAAAACCTCCAAATTTCCGATACAGGTACCTATCGAGTAATAATTTCTGTAACAGGTTGTTCTAGTGTAAGTGCTAGTACGAAGGTTTTTATTATTAATAGTCCTAATTTGAATATCACTACTAATGCTCCTATATGCCAAGGCTCGCCCCTTATACTCCAAGCTCCTTCATTACCTTCTGGTGCTTCAATAAGATGGAGCGGAAAAGGAATTGAAGGCTCTACCAGACAGCAAGTGATTATTCCTAGTGCTGGGATAGGTGAAAATTATGCTCTAAGAGTTGAGTGGGGAATAGAGGGCTGTGCACCAACGATTTTGCGAATACAGCCGCAGGTTCAACCCTTGCCGCAAATTGTGGTTTCTAGCCAAAATGCAACTTGTGGAAATAATGGCAAAATTATAGCTAGTGTTGCTGGAGAACAAGGGAATTGGACTTTGCAAAACCTTAGAGGACAAATTTTACAGGAAAAGGTAGCTTTATCAGAAGTCATTTTTGAAGGGCTAGCCGCAGGCTCTTATATTGTAGAGTATACTCAGGGCGTCTGTAAAGTCACTTCTTCAATTAGTATAGAAACGGCTATTTTAGCACAGCCAGCAGTAGAAATAGTTTCTGTAACTGGAAGGAGTATTACCGTAAGGTGGTCTGCCATAGGAGAAAATGTAAGCTATCATGTAGTACTTATTCATGAAAATGGAAGAGTGATAGAAAGAAATACTACTACTAATCTACAGTATACTTTTGAAAACTTACTTCCTGCTACTCAATATCGCATTATAGTCTCTGCTTCGTGTCAAGGGCAGAATAATTCTCAAAGTGCTTTAATAGAAGTCCGTACCCTAGGTATTTGTGATGCAATATCAGAAGTAAGAGTTACGCCTAGGGGTAATACGGGTGTAATTCTTAGTTGGCAGCCTATAGCAGGGGCAGTTTGCTACCATATACGCTATGGTGCACCAGGAACAGACACTTTGAATTGGATTTCACAGATGGTACCTGCCACTACTACACCTAGTTTTCCTATCCTTAGCCTTACACCAGGTGTCACCTATGCCTTTGATTTACGTGTAAATTGTAGCATATGTAGTGGTACGCAGGGTAGTTTTTCTCCTTGGCGAGAACGTATTTTTTATACTACTCCTTTACGCCTAGCGCAAAATATTAATAACCTAAAAGAGGAAATTTTAGCTTACCCTAACCCCACTTTTTCAAAATTATATTTAGAGGGTGTCAAGAAAGGTAGCATTTTACAAGTAACTGATATTACTGGCAAGCAAGTGGTGCCGGTTATGGAGGTTACAGAAGAAAATAACTTCGCTATAGATTTTTCTACCCTACCAGGTGGTTGGTATATTGTGCAAGTGAACTACGATGGAAAAGCCCAAGTTTTAAAAATACGAAAAGAAGAATAATTTATTTTTGCTTGCCTGAAAGACTCCTAAAAATTTTAATCGAAAACTTTACGAATAGGGCACTAAGTTAATTTTTACTTAAGTGCCCTATTATTATGTTTATTTAAAGTATTTTAATGCAAGTTATTCTATAAAATTTGTGAAAAAGCATTCATTATTAACAGGTTAGATTTTAAAGTAAATATTCAGGTCGGAAAAAATTTATTCTTGTTTAGATAATAAACTAGGGCACTTTATACAAAATTTATTCTTAGTTAAGAGTTAGAAATCAGCATCTAAAGATAAATTGAGTAAATTTATTGAGAGTTTTTATTTGTCATTTTTCTCTTTTTTTCTTTTCAGTTAAGTTAAGTTCAACTATGAAGAATGTTTTATCGGCCTTGAAATTCAACTGCTGGGTTGTATTGGCAGTATTATTTTCGGGGTGGTGCGCGAACCTTAACGCACAGCATTTAAAGATTCTATGGATAGGTAATAGCTTTAGTATATACGGTCCTTATAATGTGCCGCAATATCTTTCGAATATGGTTGCTTCCGATGGCAATACCATTACAATAAATACGAGTCAAATTATTATGGGCTCTCATTTGGATGAACGGGTAGGAAGTGGCCCCTATACTTCTCAAACTTCAGCAGCTATTACTTCTGACCAATGGGATTATGTAATACTACAAGAGCAAAGTCAAAAGCCAGCATGGTTGAACTTAACTGCGGTTAATAATGAATTCTATGAGCCCGTACGTATATTAAATCAGCAGATTAAAGCACATAATCCTTGTACACGTGTAATGTTTTATATGACTTGGGGGTATAGGTACGGCGATAATATGAATGTACCTAATGATACCTACACGGGCATGCAGCAGCGCCTTTATAATGGGTATATGAATATTGCTGAAGAGCTTAATGAACCCGTCTCTCCTGTAGGATGGGCTTTTCGTAGAGCCTTGCAGTTAAATCCCAATATTGTTTTATGGGATGCAGATAATCGTCATCAAAATGCTTTAGGGGCTTACCTTTCTGCCTGCGTATTTTTTGCAAGGCTTTATAATAAATCACCAGTAGGTTTATGGCATCCAGCAGACATCACTCCGCAACAGGCATTATTTTTACAGCAGGTAGCAGCAGAAGTGGTACTTAATGATCTAGAACTATGGAATCATAATACTCGTCCGCAGTTTAGTCCCTTTAATCCCTCTTCGAATTCTCCTATCTGCTCAGGCCAAACTCTACATCTTTCTGCTAACGGTCCTGCTAATTTAACTTATCATTGGACAGGTCCGAATAATTTTGCTGCTACGGGTGCTACTGTTTCTCGCAATAATGTAACTAGTGCAGAGGTGGGAAGCTACATGGTTCGAGCTATGGATAGTCAAGGGTGTAGATCTGAAATTGAAAGGGTCAATACTCAAATTCTAACCACTGCTTCTATTGAGCCTGTTTCTACAATAGTATGTGTAGGTGATACAATTCGACTTAAAACTGCTACAGTTCCGAATGCTGTTTACTTTTGGAGTGGACCTAATA
>JANWXU010000161.1 GCA_025057395.1 Bacteroidia bacterium
TAAGTTCATCTTGAGTAATTTGATTTTGCGTTTCTGCATAAGATTTATGCAGCTCGATAATACGAGGCAATTCTGATTGGAGTATTTTTTCTTGGCCTTTTTTTTCTAACTCTTGTTCAAACAGAGTAAGTTGTTCATGTTCCTGCTCATATTGCTTCTGCTTGATATCATGTTGGTTTTGGTGCTTTTTACATTCGGCTTGTAAACTGTTGTAATTATTTTTTGAAGCAGAGCATTCTTCTTGAATGGTTTTTATTTTCACATCCAATTCGATAGCCTGCTCTAGCAAGGGCAATTGTATTTCTTTTTGTCGTAAAAACTGCTTTTGCTCCTCTTCTATGCTAGTGTGTTCAACTTGTAAGTTATTGAGTTTTTGTTGGTTATTATCAATATCGTTTTGCAAAGAAGAAATTGTTTGATTGTTTTTTTGGTATTCTTCTTCTAATATTTTAAGGGTATCTAGTTGCATTTGAGCTTTTGCCTCAAATGCTTGGCGGTGTTTTTGAATTTGAAGCTCTAGGTCTGCAATACTTTGTTTTTGATTCTCTAAAGTTTTTAATTTTTGCTCCTGCTCTTGGTAGTTATTTCGTTTTTGTTGTAGTTCTAGTAGTGTATTATATTTAGTTGCTATTTCTTCTTTTTTTATTTTTTGCTGATGTATGTTGTTCTTTATTTCTTCGAGTTGTTGCTCGAGAGATTCTCGGTTGGGTGAAATTTGTTGAATTTGTTTTTCGAAATTTTCGATTTCTTTTGCCAAGTCCTCATATTCTTTTTTGATTTCTTCGTGAAAGATTCGATAAGCTTCGGTAGAAAGACGTCTATAAATATCAGCACCCATAATCTGGCTAAGTAGTTCTGCCTTTTCTGTAGATTTAGCTTTTAGAAAGGCAGCAAATTGCCCCTGGGCTAGCATTACAGAGCGTAGGAAACGTTCGTAATTGAGTCCTGTTAGTTCTTCTACTTTTTTTTCGACTAGGTTAGAGCGGCCTTCGGGAGTAATATCTATTTCGCTGCTACCATCGTTGCTTAGCCGAGAAATGCGCATTGCTGTTTTTAATTCTTCTTCAGTTTTTCGTTTTTGTTTTTTTACTTCTACTTCCCAGCGTGAGCGATAGCGTTGGCCTTGCAATTCAAAAACGACCTCGGCGTATGCTTCTGCTTTACCCCTCGATAAAATTTCTTTTACCTGCGTGGTTGTATAGCGGGGCACTTTGCCATATAATGCTAGGGTAATAGCATCTAAAATAGTACTTTTGCCAGCTCCTGTAGGCCCTGTAATTAAAAATATACCAGAATCTAAAAAGTTAGGATTTTGTAAATCAATAAAATGCTCTCCTTGTAAAGAATGTAAATTTTTAAGTGCTATTGATATGATTTTCATATTGTTTATAAATTTGAAGAGTTAAAAGTAAAAAAATTAAAATAAACTCGTACTTTCATTATTTTGTACTATGCTAAAAAGCTCATAAAAAGCATCCATTAACTCTTTGCTAGGTTCTTTTCCATTATCGGCTTGGTATTTTTTCTTAAATAGTTCGATGGGATCCAGTTTGATCCTTTCCCAATCCAAAGAACCATAGTCTTCTATTTGTGAATTATTTGAGTGGTCTTTATTTCTGCTTTCTAGTTTAATAGATAACAATTCGATCTTTTTTTGGCGAGCTACTTCTTGGACTTTCTCATATTGAACTCTACTTAAAGTATTAGCGGTGATAACAGCATCAAACCAGGGCTCCAATTTTCCCTCTATATTTTCAAAGTTATATTTTTCCATAGCATCCATTACTTCTTCAAAAGTGCCCTTGAAACGTTTAAGGGAGCGAGCAGTAGGAACACTTATAGGACTAATCTTTTGTAATTGAGAACCATTATACTCCAAGAGTACTACTTCTTTTGTACTTTTTTTATCTTCTACTTCACCAAAGCTTAAAGGAATGGGGGAGCCGGAGTAACGGATGAATTCTTTTTGAGCCACTTGCTGAGGGCGATGTAAGTGTCCAAGAGCAACATACGAAAAAATAGGAGCAAAAATATCTGCTTTCATGCAATCTAGGGTTCCAACATGAATTTGCCTTTCACTTTCTGAATCTTTTGCGCCTGCAACGAACAAATGTCCTGTAGCAATGAGGGGTATTTTTTCTTTTTCATAAGCTGAGGTTGCTTCGGCTATTCTTTGGTAATGATCGTACATAGCCTGAACCATACGTTCCTTTCGATCTTGGATATCCTCCCTGGGAATTGAGCGGATCAAAAGGTTATCTCTCAGAAAAGGTACCGCTGCTACTACGGTTTCGATTTGCTTGGATTTTCTATTTCGTAAGGGTAAAATTTCTTGCGCCGGGTCTTCATTAAAACTTCCTACTACATGTATATCTAGAGCTTTAAGTACGGCCTTATATGCTTCTAGGGTAGCTGTAGAATCGTGGTTGCCTGCTATTATTACAATATGCTCTGTAATTTTGCTAGCCCTGGCTAAAAAATCTGCATAATAATTTTCTGCTTCCTTAGGAGGATTATGGGTATCAAAAATATCTCCTGCTATTACTAAAATATTTATTTGCTTTTCTTCCAATACTTCGAGTAACCAATCCAAAAATAATTTATGTTCTTCAGCTCGATCTTTTTCAATTAGCTTTTGACCCAGGTGCCAATCAGAAGTATGTAGTATTTTCATTTTTTTTGAAAATTAAAATTGATTTTTCTAAGCCAATATAGATTAAATTTTGGCAAAGTATCTTCATACAGTTCAAATCAAAATTCATTCACCTCTTACATTAGGAAATAAGCTACTTTTATTTTTATCTAATAGGTCCTATTAAATACATGGTAAATTTACATAAAAAGATTAAAATATATTTCTATTATTTTAATGTTATTATATCAATAGTAAGTAGTCTTTAGATATCCTATAATCAATAAAATTATTTTAGATAAAAAATGACTTTTTAAGTTTTGTTTTAATCAGTTAGAGAAATACTAGTAGTAATATATAATATGAATATCTAATATTTACATAAAATGTAGTAATATTTACTCTTATCTTTTAAATTTAATAAGTGTTATGAGATTTTTAGTTATATTTATTGCTATTACTTCTTTGCTTGAAATTATTAGTGTCAATTTATTGGGGCAGGGTATAATATATAATTTAAAGTTACATCATGAATTTATTGGAGCAGAATTTGTATTTCCATATGTTCGAGCATGGCAGGGTGATAAAAAGTTAAATAAAAGTTCTATTTATCAGCAAGATGTTATAGTCTTGATTTGTAATAGTAGTAATGCTTATGCCTATCACTCTAAAGAGTGTACGGGCTTAAAAAAATGTAGAGCTGGAATAAGAAAAATATTACTTAGCGAAGCCCAACAGAAAAAGCTTAGGCCTTGCAGGTATTGCTACATAAGAAAATAATTTTTCATAAGGCAAACTTTTTGTATATTATGCTCTACCTGTAAAAAAAAACAATGGAAATAAATTACTTAGAGTCTGCTAAATTAAAGATGGAGTCGAAAGACTATGCGGGTGCAATAGAAGATTGGACAAGAGTTATTGAACTAGATCCCCAAAATGCCAGCGCTTGGTTTGAACGTGGATTTGCTAAAAATGAAATAGGGGACCATGTTGGCGCGATAGAAGATTTCACTAAATATATTGAATTTAAGCCGGATAGCTTTTATGGTTGGTATAACCGCGGCCTTGCTAAAGAAAAACTTGAGGACTATGCCGGTGCTCTAGAAGATTATGACCGAGCGGTGGATATTTATGCGTTCGATGCTCTTTCAAGGTTTCGAAAAGGATATGTTTTATCAATGTTAGGGCAAGATGAGGAAGCCCTTTTGGATTTTACAGCCGTTGTTATTTTAGAGCCGGATAATTATGATGCGTGGTTTAATTTAGGAATGATTTATGAAGAACTCGAAAAATATGATGAGGCGCTAAAAAAATATACCAAAGCCATTGAATTAAGACCTCAAAGTATTGCTGCATGGATGCGGCGTGGCTTTATAAAGATAAAATTAAATGACTATGCTGGCGTATTGCAAGATTTTACAAAAGTAGTTGAACTTACGCCTGGAAATACGCTAGCGTGGTACGGCTTAGGAATTGCCAAAGCTATGCTAGATAATCCTATTGGTGCTATTAAAGATTTTACAAAAGCAATTGAAAATGATCCTAATTATATACCTGCCTGGTTCAAACGCGGATTTATTAAAATCAAAATTCAAGACTATGTGGGCGCTATAAAGGATTTTACTAAAACAGTAGAGCTAGACCCGCAACACGCCGAGGCCTGGTATTTACGTGGTACTGCTAAATTTAGGCTTCAAGACTATAAAGGTGCTATTCGAGACTGTACTAGAGCGATTCAAATTAATTCAGAAAATCCAGATTACTGGCTCATACGTGGCTCAGCCAAAATTAGTTTATATGATCACGCAGGTGCTTTGCAAGATTTTATAAAGGTTACTGAATTAAATCCTCAAAATGCAAATGGCTGGTATTTTTGTGGAAATGCAAGGGAAAAGCTTGCTGATTTTGAGGCTGCTATACAAGACTATAATAAAGCTATAGAAATAGATCCTTTTTATACAACCGCTTGGATTAGCCGGGCAGGGCTAAAAGTAATTCTTCAAAATTATCAGGAGGGCATTGAAGATTACAGCAAAGTTATTGAAATGAAACCAGACTATGGGCCTGCTTATTTTTTTCGCGGACTAGTCAAAAACATTATTAAAGACGAAACAGCTGCTGCTGATATAGCAAAAGCCCTACAACTAGGTTTTCAACCTTAGTTATCATATATACTAGAAGTAAAAAGGAGGCTGTTTATGGAAGCAGCCTCCTTTTTATTGATAACGAATAAATATTTGAGCATCAGTGATTATGCCCCGCATGGCTATCAGTATTCGAACCTTCGGGCTTTTGTATAGTACACTTAATTTCCAGCCGCGTAACCGGCTTATTAGGATCATTACAAACCACAGTAACTGTCTTAGAAGTAGGTCCTTCCTTTCCAGTAGAATCAAAAGTTACGTCTATCTTACTACTTTCTCCCGGCTTCAAGACCGTTTTTTCAGGCTGACTTGCAGTGCAACCGCAACTAGCCTTACTTTTGCGAATAATTAGGTCGGATTTACCTACATTTTTAAATACAAATGAAGTAGAAACCTTTTCGCCCTGCTTAATAGTGCCAAAATCATGTACTTCTTTGTCAAACTGGATAGCAGGTGCATTAGCTAAGTTCTTGGGGTCAAAATATTCTTCAATGGTGGCGCTTACGTAGATTTTTTTGTCTCCTGGTGTATTTTTATACCAGCTATTAGAAGTACTATCATCGTCAGTAATCATAGAAAGTGTTAGATGAGTCCAATCGTACTCATTGGATTTAGCTGCATCAAAAGTGAGAGTAAATTTAGTAGAATCTTTAGGTTGCAGCGTGATTTTACCCGGAAAGTTAATCGAGATATAGGAGTAGTCGTTTTTGAATCCGGATATCGTAATAGGCTTTTTCCCTTGGTTGTATACAGTAAAGTCTTTTGTTTTTACTTCGTTATTTTTTATATTTCCAAAGGCAAGGTGGTTAGTAGAGAAACGTAAGTTGCCATCTTCAATAGGGTACCAGTCATTAACTCCTTTTTGGCGAGGCAAAACATCCCCTTTAATGTATAATATTTTGTTATCTACGTCGTTACTATCTACTACTTGTAGAGTTTTGGGGTCTACCTTTGCAGCTTTTACAGTTACGCTTTTATTAAACTGCCCTGGTCGTCCTTTAGCTCCGTAACTTGCCTTCACAAAACCCTCCTGGTTAGGTTGAATTACTTCCGTGCTCCAAGAAGGGGTGGTGCAACCACATCCTGCTTTTACTTGAATAAGTTTGATAGGATGGTTGGAGATGTTTTTAAACTTGAAGGAATACTCCAAATTTTCTTCTTCTTCTTTACGGGTTCCAAAGTCATGTTCTGTCTTCTCGAATTGAATAAAATTTTGTTGAGCAAACACTAGCTGGAACCCCCACATGAGTAATAATGAAATGAGTGCTACTTTCTTCATATCCTTTATATGAATCATTTTCAATTTTCTTTAAAGGTAATTATTCACAAATATATAATAATTTTAGAAATAAAAATTCAAATTATTTACAAGGGTTTGGGTGATTGGTTAGAATTTTTCGACGAGTGGTTTGAGCTTCGGTGCTTTCTGTTTTTCTTTGTGCTAGAGTAATATTTCTAGCTTTTTCTAAATAGGTAAGTGCTTGACAGTAGTCTGAAAAGTGGTAGTAAACAATTCCTAAGTTTTCTAAAATTTCAACATTTTCAGGATTGATTTGGGAGGCTTTTTCTAGCTCCCGGAGAGCTAATTGAAATTGTTGTAGTTTAGCATGCGCTACTGCTTTTTTCAAGAGAGCTGTTTCCTTTTCTTCGGGGGAAATATTTTCTATGCTCAGAGCGTATTCTAGTTTTTTTATAGCTTCTGGATAATTGCCCTGGCTAAGAAATAATTCCCCTAGTCCTATATGGGCACTAGGGAGTTCGGGGTCTTCGCTGAGTGCTTCTTCAAAGTCTTTTAGTGCCTTATTGGTATCTTTCAAAAGTAAATAACTTTTTCCTCTTAGGCTAAGAATTTGGGCTTTTTGGGACACATCTTCTAGTTTTAGGGCTTTTGATAAAATATTAATTGCTTCTTGAGGGCGATTAAGATATAAGTAAGCTTCGCCCCACTTTTCCCATCCTTCGAGGTAGTCTCCTTTCAAGGTGAAGCAACGAGAATAAGCCTCTATTGCTTCCCAATAGTTTTTCTTTTGACTTTGCAGTGCCCCTATTTGATTATATGCTAAATAAGAATCGTCTTTAAAATCCAAAGCCTGAGCAAAATCTCCTAAAGCTTGCGCCATATTACCCAGGGCTCTATAAGCTTTACCACGACTCAAATAAACATTGTGCATTTGTTCCTTTTGCAGTTCCCGGTATTTAGGGTCTTTAGCCAACTCTTGATGATAAATTTCAATAGCTTTGTTGTAATACTCAACTGCTAAGGTATATTCCTGATTATCTAGAAATAAATCACCTATTAATTTCCAAGTGGCTTGGTTTTGAGAAGGTTGCCTGATAATTTGCTCAATAATGGAAAGCATTTCTTCTTTCCTACCCAGTTTATGCAGTACTATTGCTTTCCTCTCCCAATATTGTACATTATCATTTTGCAGTTCTAAAGCATAGTTAATATATTCCAAAGCTTTAGGAAAATTACCCTTATGAAAAAACACAAGGTGTAGTGCATAAAAACCTTGTGGATTTCTTGGGTTAGCTTTAGCTACGTGTTCAAAATCTTGTAATGCTGCGTCCCATTCTTTAAGCATTAAAAATGCCCACCCTCGATAGTATATAGCAAGAATTAGGTCTGGTTGTTCTGTCAAAGCTTCGTTTGCTAAAGCAATACAAGCCCTGTATCTTCCTAGAAGATAATAGCAGTAGCTTAGACTGGCTTTAATATCAAATAATTTTTTATTCCCACTGCTTGCTAAAGCTGCTTTAAAATCTTGCAAGGCTAAATTATAACGTTTTAAGTCAAGATATACCCATGCTCTTTCAAAATA
The DNA here is from genome assembly GCA_025057395.1 of Bacteroidia bacterium. GTDB lineage: Bacteria > Bacteroidota > Bacteroidia > J057 > JANWXU01 > JANWXU01. The sequence goes on from JANWXU010000161.1 coordinate 7,599, forward strand.
ACTATCATTAGTGGGTTTATAGCTGATTGACCTATTTAATAGTTCTATT
>JANWXU010000162.1 GCA_025057395.1 Bacteroidia bacterium
CTTACAGGCATGGATGATTCTTCAAAAGCATCTATTGAATATTGTGGGTATTGTTCAACTTCAGAAGTTAATTTTTGAATATCGTAAGCACTTAAAGTATTGAAATAGACTTTCTCTCCTTTAGGATTAATCCATTCTCTGCCTTGTAAATTAAAAAAAACTTCTACAGTGTCTCCCTCCTTAAATTTATCAAGTAAATTGCATTTATCTAAAATTACTTCGAATTTAAGATACTGGTCTTTACTATAAATATCACCCGGATTTTCATTATAGAGTACAATAAATTCTCTTTTACGGAAAGTTTCTTTGACTGTTTGTGTCTCACTAATGTGATATAGTTTACCAGTAATTTTAAAGCCCATGAATTTTTTTCAGATATTAAGGTTGGAAATTTGTTATTTGTATTTCTCCGGTGCTATCGATGGAAATTTGCTCAATCTTTAATTCTGCATTGCGTACAAATTCTTCACAGTTTTTAATTAGCTTGATGGCTTCTCCATACAGGGCTAGACTTTCTTCAAAGTTAAGTTCTTGATTTTGTAGACGAGAAAGTATATCTTGAATGCGCAAAATGCTTTGTTCGTACGAAAAGTTATCAGACATGCTTTATTTTTATAGAATTTCGAAAATCTTTATACAAATATACTACAAAAGTAAAGTAATAAGCTACTCAAAAACAAAGTTTTTAGTTACAAGGCGCTTGTTTTGTACTTGAGCCACCAGTAGACGGGAGCGAGGAGGAAGATTATTTTCAAATAGAGTAGTTTCTATATAATAATTCCCTACGTTCAAAGACCCAAAGTTAATATTTCCATTTGGGTTGGTGACACCAAAGTCTAGGGGTACTTTTCTTTCAAAGTCATGAAAGCTAAGATAAACTGCTACTTCTGCATTAGGTACGGGGCGGTACTTTCTTCCTGCAAGCTTAAAAACATACACTTGCAAGTGTCCAGTTCCAGGTTCAGCCTCGGGAGCAACATCATATAAAGTTTCAGGAGGAGGTAATTCTTTAGGCTCACTTGAATCTTCACAGCTAATAGCTGTTCCTACTATCACAAATAATACTATTATTATTATTTTGGGTATAGTTAGCATGTTTTTTATTGTTTGCATTTTTAATGAAAAATAAGCTTGGTTTTCAAACTTCTTTTTCTCTAAAAGCTTATAATACTTTTGGTATAGACGTCAGGGCAGCTTATTTTGCAAGTCCTAGGAGTATTGGAGAAATGCAAGAATTGTGCCATTTAGTGCCGGACTTTAAAAGATTGTTAGTTCTAGGGGGAGGAAGTAATGTTTTATTAGTGGGTGATTTCCCGGGCTATGTAATACATCCTATATTTCAGCGAATTGAAGTACTAGAAGAGAATGCTGACCGGTGTTTATGGCGAGTAGAGGCTGGAGTGAATTGGCACTTTTTAGTAAGTTATAGCTTACAACAGGGCTGGCAAGGGTTGGAAAATTTGGCTCTTATACCAGGAAGTGTAGGGGCTGCTCCTATTCAAAATATTGGGGCTTATGGTATAGAAATAGCAGAGTTTATTTATGCTGTGGAAGGACTTGATTTGTCAAGCTTCCAGCTTCTTACTTTACCTAAGCAAGCTTGTGAATTTGGTTATCGAGATAGTATTTTCAAGAAAGCCCTAAAAAATAAGTTTATTGTAACGGCAATTATCTTGGAATTATTTAGAAATAGGCAGCCTAATACAGAATACAGTACCCTAAAGCAAGAATTAGAAAAAATGAAAGCATCTCCTTATAGTACTCAAGATGTTTTTGAAGCTGTGTGTAGAATTCGAAGAAGAAAGCTACCTGATCCAGCTACGGTAGGAAATGCTGGAAGTTTCTTCAAAAACCCCGAAATTGATTTTAAGCACTATACTTTACTTAAAGAAAAGCATCCGGACTTAGTAGCTTTTGCTTTACCAGGAAAACGATATAAAATTGCTGCAGGATGGCTGATAGAAAAATGCGGCTGGAAAGGTAGAGCAATAGGAGGGGCTGCTGTGCACCCACACCATGCTCTAGTTTTAGTAAATAAAAAAGATGCTACAGGTCATGAAATTTTACGTCTAGCAGAAGCTATAGAAAAAGACGTTTATGAGAATTTTGGTATTACTTTAGAAAGAGAAGTGAATGTAATTGAGGGTAATTCATTTTAAATTTGTCCTAGAGCTATTTGCCAATGCAAAATTTAGAAAAGATATTTTCTAAAATATCTTCTGTAGTCACTTCACCTGTGATTTCTCCAAGATGGTGAAGCGCATGACGAATATCAATTGCGACTAATTCACTGCTGATACTTTGCTCAATTCCTTTTTGAGCTGCTATTAAGCTTTGGTGGCAACGTTTTAGAGCCTCTAGGTGGCGTTGGTTGCTAATTACAGTATCTGTTTGTAGAAGATTTTGGGCTATCTTTACTAACTCGTTTTTTAATAAAGGTAAATTAGTACCTATTAAGGCAGAAATACTTATTACTGAGCTAGGTAAAGCAACAGGATATAAATCTATTTTATTGGCCACGTAAACAACTTGTGTGGTACTAGGTAATTTCAAATTTTCTACTTCACTTTGTGCTTGGGCAAAAGTATCTATTTGCGGATCAAAAACATAAAGTAAGATACTGGAAGCAATAATTTTTTCATGAGAGCGACGAATACCTTCTTCTTCAATAGGATCAAAAGTTTGACGTAAGCCGGCTGTATCGGTAAGCCGAAATTCATAGCCGCCTAAAAAAAGGCGATCTTCAATAATATCTCGTGTAGTTCCTGGAATAGCGCTAACGATAGCTCTGCTTTCATTTAATAAAGCATTAAGTAAAGTAGATTTTCCTACGTTCGGTTTACCGGCAATTACAGTAGGAATACCATTTTTTATAGCATTGCCCGCACGAAAACTAAGAATTAACGAATCTATCTCCGCTAGGATGCCCTTTATAAGTTCGAGAAGTTCTTGGCGGTTAGCAAATTCTACATCTTCTTCACTAAAATCTAATTCTAGCTCCAAAAGAGAGGCAAAGTTGAGTAATTTCAGGCGCAGCTGATGCAAGTCTTTTGAATAGCCCCCTCGTAACTGATGAATTGCTAATTTATGGCTAACACTTGAATTAGCAGCAATTAAATCTGCTACTGCTTCTGCTTGAGCAAGATCTAGCCTTCCATTCAAAAAAGCGCGCATTGTAAATTCTCCTGGTTCAGCAAGACGACAGCCATAATGAATAAGCAATTCAATCACTCTGTTAAGAATATAAGGATTGCCGTGGCAAGAAATTTCTACCACATCTTCCCTTGTAAAGGAACGGGGAGCCCGGTAAAGAGCTAGCATTACTGTATCAATAGTTTCCATTGATTCAGTGTTAGGGTCTACAATTCGACCATAATACAAAGAATGGCCTGCCGCTAGCTCAAGATTTTTTCCTTTGAAAATTCGGTTTACTATTGGTATTGCCTCCTTTCCACTTACCCGGATTACAGACATAGAAGCACGACCCGGAGGCGTAGCTATTGCGGTAATAGTATCTTCGAGGTTTTTTACCAAGGTAAAATAAATTTGATGTTACCGCAAAGTTACGCAAACTATAGTTTTTTTGAAATCTTGAACACTGTTGGGCATACAATAGTACCAAATTGGTTATCTAATCTCGAGCAGCTAACAATTCCGCGTAAAAGTACGGATATAAAAAATTACCTTTTACCAAAAACTTTTTTAGAGTTTGCTACCCTCTAGATAATTGATAGGAGTAAAAAATTATGAAAATGTTGGAAGAGATTAAGCTTTTATCACTTGGCTAAATTCTTTAGCCTTGCGGCTGCGTCGGCAAAGTTAGCTTGAAGAGCAAGGGTTTTTTGAAAGGCGTTTTGAGCTTTAGTAAGTTCATTAGCGCTTTGAGCAGCCAGTCCTAGGTTATACCAGTACTCTGGTGCTTTAGGGTTAAGGGTTGTGGCCTTTTCAAAATATTGTACGGCTTGTGAAAATAAGCCCAAGCGGGCATGCACAATTCCTAAACCAAACCAGGCATGATGGTTTTGCGAGTTCAAGCCTACAGCTTCTTTCAAATAAGAAATAGCTAAGGAATGATTCTGTGCTTGAAAGGCTTTATAGCCCGCTTCCAAGTACAAAGAAGCTAGAAACTCTGAATTTTGTTGCACATAAAAATGATTAGGGTAGATAGCTTGTGCTTTGCTTAGAGCGAGTTTGGCCTGGGCTAATTCTCTGCGAGCACTATAAAGCCGGGTATAGTCTATCCATGCATCAAAGTAATCAGGCACTATAGCAATTGCTTTTTGCAAAAACTTTTCTGCTTCTTTCCAATGTTTTTCTTTTTGCGTGGAATCTTCTAATGCTTTGGTAAGCAAGGCGCTAGCTGCATTTCTGTATACTAAAGCGCTGCCCTGAGTTTTATAAGCATCACCTATCAATAATGTTTCGTTATTTTTCCATTCTGCATTTCTTGCCCACGTAACAGGTATGGTAAGTATACTTAGCAGTCCTAAAATAGTTAGTTGAGCATAAAATCTCAGCCTTAAAGGAAAATATTGGATAGCGTAATAAAGTAGGAGTGCTAAAAGTAAAGAAAAGCCTAAACTTCCCTGATATAAAAATCTTTCGCCCACAAAGCCACCTATATCAATAAAAATTCCTGAAACAATAGATAGAGAAGCATATATGAATATAAGACCAAATCCTATAGCTTGGCGTTTCCAGATAAGCCGGGTACCTAACAGCAACAAACCTAAATGTAGCAAAACACTTAGCAGAGTAAGGGGCTCGTTTAAGCTACGCATAGGGATAGCACGGTATGAATAATCCCACACTAGAGGATAAGGGAAAAGAAGAAGCCGCCAATAGTGTAACAAGATGATACTAATAGTACCATATTTTTGGCTAAAATCACTCCTAAAAAAGCGATTATTGATGATGCTATCAGCGTCCATTTCTAGGTCTAAGCCGATAATAGAGAGGCGCAGAACAAAATAAAACAAAAAAATACCTATATAAGGCAAAACACTAAGAAGGCAGGAGCGAATATTCTGTTTTGCAAAAATCCACAAACTTAAAGGATAAAGGAATAAGAAAGTGACAGCATTTTCTTTAGAAAGCAGGGCCAAAAAAAAGCTAAAAATACTCGAAAATTGGAAAAGAAACTTATAACGATTATTACTACGGGCTTTACTAGCACTCCACAGAGCAAATAAAAAGAAGAAAAGTGCCAGTAACTCATCTCTACCCTTAATGTTGGCTACACATTCGGTATGAATAGGATGAAGAAGAAATATAAAAGTAGCAAGCCAGGGAATCTCTTTAGGTAAAGAAAGTTGTTGAACCCAAAGAAAGAAAATTCCGACTGTTAAAGCAAAAATCAAAATGTTTCCTAAATGAAACACCCAAGGTGTATCTCTCCACCACTGATACTGCAAGGCGAAAGTAATTAGGGAAAGAGGGCGGTAATAGCTAATATTAGTTTCATTACCGCCTTTCAATTGAAAACCATGAATACTATCGTGTAAAAAAATTTCTTTTATGCCTGCAATGCCTTGGGTAGTATACGCATTTTGGGTAATTACTACTACATCATCTAAAGCATAACCATTGAGAAGGGTATTACTGTAAAGTAAAAAGCTACCTAAAATGAAACATAGGAGCAAAGTGTAAAAATGATTTCTTTTGGACTTCTTTTGCTGCTCCTCTTTATTAGTAGGTGTAGCTTGCCGAGAACCAGGAAATGATTTAGACATATCTTTGTATGTTTACAAAATTTCTTGTAAATAAGCTATAATAGCATGGTAGATTTCTTCTGTAAGCAAGCTACTTTCTTGGACTATAAATTTTTCTCCCGTAAGCGTTTCAAAAACGTATGTATATCTATCTTTAATCGTCTGAATTACAGTTTGGGGCAGCGAAGGTGGGGGCTGCTCCCCTTGGCCTTGAAATCCTTGCGACAATAACCACTGCCTTAGAAACTCTTTGGAATAATGCTCCTGCTTATTTTCTTCTATAAAATCCTTAGCCCTAAAAAAGCGCGAAGAATCAGGGGTAAAAATTTCATCAATAAGGTAAATGTTATCGTCACGATAGCCAAATTCAAATTTAGTATCGGCTAATATTAGACCCTTAGAAAGAGCATATTCTTTTCCCCAATTATACAAGGCAAGGGACATATGACGAATTTGCATCCATTCCTCTGCAGGAACTAAGCCAGATTTAGTAATTTCTTGCTCTGTAATATCAATATCATGTCCGATACGGGATTTAGTGGTGGGCGTAAGAATGGGTTCAGGGAGTAAATCATTCTCTTGTAATCCTTCTGGAAGGGTGATGTTACCAAAGACCCTTTGCCCTTGTTGGTATAGGCGATAGGCATGTCCACATAAATACCCTCGTACAATCACTTCTACAGGGTAGGGAATACACTTATGAGCAATAGTTACATTAGGATGGGGAGCGGCAATAAAATGAGTGGGGAAGGTAGAAGGAAGTTTTTGAAAAAAAAAAGTTGACAGCTGATTGAGTAATTGTCCTTTGGTTGGAATTAACTCTGGAAAAGTTACATCGAAAGCCGAAATTCGATCTGTAGCAACCATTACCCAATACAGCTCTTCAATATTATACACATCGCGTACTTTGCCCTGGTAATATTCAAAAGGGTAAGGAAATTGAAAATCAGTTTGGCGCAGCATAAGGTAATAAATTAAGAATGATTAGTTTCTTGAGTAGCTAACCACCTTTCAACTTCCAGAGCAGCCATGCAGCCTGTCCCCGCTGCAGTTACCGCCTGCCTATAGATAGGGTCTTTTACATCGCCTGCTGCAAAAACCCCTGGAATATTAGTTCTGGTAGAATCTGGAGCTGTAATAATATATCCATTGGGGTCCATATCTAATTGTCCTTTAAAGATATCAGTATTGGGCTGGTGACCAATAGCCACGAAAAAAGCACTGACCGGTAGGTCAAATACTTCTTGAGTTTGGTTATTTCTAACGCGCACTGCTTCCACTTGGTTTTGACCCAAAATGTCTACCGTTTCACAGTTCCAATGTATTTTTATATTAGGAGTATTAAAGACTCTTTGTTGCATAATTTTAGAAGCGCGCATCACATTTCTACGTACTAACATGTGTACTTGCGAACAGAGTTTGGATAGATAAGTAGCCTCCTCTGCTGCAGTATCGCCTCCCCCGACTACACAAACCTCTTTTCCACGATAAAAGTAACCATCACATACGGCACAAGCACTTACTCCTGCTCCATAGAGTCGTTTTTCGGCTTCCAGACCTAGCCATTTAGCAGAAGCGCCCGTAGCAATTATTACAGCTTGTGCTTGAACCTGAGTACCATCTTCTAACCATATTTTTTTGGGTGATTGCAGAAGGTCTACTTTTACCACATGCTGGTAGCGAATATCAGTTCCGAAGCGGGCAGCCTGTTGCCTAAAATCTTCCATCATTTGAGGTCCTAGAACACCATTCGGATAACCAGGGTAATTTTCAACTTCTGAGGTTATCGTTAACTGACCGCCAACTTGTAAACCTGTAAACAGAACTGGTTTTAGATTTGCTCTT
>JANWXU010000163.1 GCA_025057395.1 Bacteroidia bacterium
GTAGTAAGTTCGCCTATTCTTTTATGTACTGACAATAGTGTAACACAAATACCAGTATCTTTAACCGTTCAAATGGGTACGCCTGCAGGCAATCTAGTAGAACTATACACTACAAGTCATGGTGGAAACCCTATTGCAGCTTCTAATGCTGCGCCATATATCCTAAACTTTAGCCTTGATAATATTGGTACATATACTTATTACGTGGAAGCTACTGATACCAGAACAGGATGCAAAAGCGATCGTAGGCAAGTAATTATTAAAGTCAATAAAAGACCTAGCCCACCCTCTAATACGGGCAATGACTCTTATACCCTAATGGCATATACCTGTGGACCCGGACAAGTTATTTTTACAGTAGTGTATAATGATAGGCAGAACATTGCCATTCGTTTGTATCGTGATAGACAGGATATTCAATTTCATGATGAAGATAAGGCTGGGTATGGAAATAGATTTTTAGTAAAATCTCCGCCTACAAGTGCAGATACAAAGTTTTATATATCGGCTTACGATGTTCAAACTGGCTGCGAGAGTGAAAGAATAGCAGTAGAAGCCAAAGTATATCCCCAGGTACCTGAACCAAGAGTAGCTGATGTAACAAGATGTGGCCAAGGAGAATTTGTCTTTTCGGCAAGGGTACAAAATCACACCACAGGCTCTACTATGCGACTGTATACCGATGGGGGCGCAATTTTAGCAGAAAGCCAAAATCCTTCGATTATTAACCCGCAAAACCCCAATGAGTCTATATTTGAATTGCGCACAGGCATTTATTACCAAAGCACCAAATTTTGGATAGCATATGAGCATTCTAATAGCTGCAGTAGCCGCCGAATTGAAGTAAGAGGAATTATTATTCCCATACCCGAACCACCTACTGCAAGAAATATAGATGTTTGTAGGTCTGGGTCTGCTACAATTACTGTTTCCGTCTCGAGCTCAACACAGAAAGTTTATTTATTTCGAGAAGCGCATGATTTAGCAACACCTATAGATAGTACAACCAATCCATTTTTATTTACTATCTCTCCCCAAGCTACTACTACTACCTTTTATATAGCTAGTGCAACGCAAAAGTGCCTAAGCCCAAAAACAGCAATAGAAGTGAGAATTATTGATAACAGGTGGCAAATTAATGCTTTAGGAGCTACCCGCTGCGGCTTTGGCAGTGTTACTTTTACCATAGCAGTAAACGGCAATGGGGTAGCTGATAAAGCAAAGCTATATGCTTCAGCGCAAGGGGGCTTACCTTTAAGAGAGGTAAATTTAAATAATTCTATGCCCACTACTGCTACAATAGAAACTCCTCATATTAATACTACTACTACCTTTTATATAACGGTTTCTAATTCTAGCTGCGAAAGTGATTCTCGAATACCAGTTGTTGCACAGGTACTTCCTGGTCCTGAAGCTCCTAAGCTACTTTCTTCCCAACTTGTTTCTTGTGGACCTGCTAGCCAAGTTACTATAACTATTCAAGAGATGCCTGCAGGCGCTAATCAATTACGTCTTTATACTCAAGCTATAGGTGGTCGAAGCCAAACACAATTAAATGCTCCGCCTTTTGAATTTACTCTAGGACCTATTTCCAATTCTACAATATTTTATTTGGCCAGTGCAAAAGATGATTGCGAAAGTGTAAGAATTCCTTTTAGTGTTATCATAAATACTCCTCCTAGTGCGCCTACAAGTGCTAATGTTTCTCGTTGCGGTGTTGGAGAAGTAGTATTTACAGTTACAAGTCAAGATGCAGCTAACACAATGCGTTTGTACGATACTAGTAATAATCTCCTAGCCACAGACACGTTGGCACCTTTTGAGCTTCCAGCTAGGGTAACTCAAACTCAAACTTTTTATATTCGTGCCTTTAATAGTAGAACTAATTGTTTAGGAGATGCAACTGCTGTAGTAGCTACGGTGAATCCAGCTTTAGGCTTGGCTACTCCCCATCTTTCTAAATACCAACTTTGTCATCCAAGTATTTTAACAATTTCAGTCCACGCAGATTCACCACAAGGAACCGAACTTCGTCTTTATGATTCGACATCTCCTAACACTATTTTCAGCCGAAGCTCCACCCTAGGACTAATTACTACACCTTTTATTTCCCAGTCTAAAACTTTTTATTTGGAGCAATATAGTTCAATAACAGGCTGCAGCAGTAGTAGCCGTACCCCTGTAGAGGTAACTGTTCACCCTCCTATTTCCGAACCGATAGTTCTTACCAATCCTATTACTTTAGGCTGCGGAGGGGGAAGTGTAGTAAATATTTTAGCACAAATGGGAAGTAATCGTGGTAATGAAATGCGTTTATATACAACCCCAACAGGAGGTTCTTTCGTCTATTCTACAAGCACTTCACCCTATGTTCTAAGAACCTACCCTGTTTCAACAAATGATATGGTGTTTTATTTTGTGGCTGCAGCCAACAGCCAAACCGGTTGTGAGAGCGAGCGCGTAGGTGTAATTATCCGAACTGTTTCATCACCTCCTTCAGTGCCTATAGCTTCCAACGTTATTATTTGTAATAATAATCCGCAAGTAAACCCTGTATTCACTGCTAGCATGGGCAATATAATAGGCACTGAAATTCGATTATATACCCAAAGCACAGGCGGAAATCCTATAGTAAGTGCAACGAATATTCCGTATCAATTAACAGCACCACCTATTACAACACACACCACCTTCTATATTGCTGCAGCAATTGGCAATTGTGAAAGTCAAAGAGCTGAAGTTGTTGCAACTATAGGGCGCCTACCCAATCTTCCAACTGTACAAAATATATTTCGCTGCCCTTCGGGACCAGTGACTTTTACTGTAATTCCGGGTTCGGGACCTATACCAACTGAAGCAATACGCATGTATGATAGTAACCAAAATCTTATTAAAGAAGATAATAACCTATCTTATATTTTTAGTGTAAACCTTTCCACTACCACTACCTTTTTCTTTTCGGCACGAAATGGAGTTTGTGAAACAGAGCGGGTGCAAGCAGTGGCTATTTTAGATCGTCCTACTGAACCTTCTGTTAACAACGTGGTACGCTGTGGTAGCGGAAAAGTTACATTTAGCGCTACTTACCAAGGAAATGTACCTATTTCAGAAATTCGTTTATTTGAGCAAAATGGCACTTACTTAGGCTCCGATTCTAATGAGCCATATGAAATTGAAACTACTGTATCTACCACTACTACGTTTACTATCATTGCATATGCACGAAATGGAAATTGTCAAAGTCGTCCTGTGCAGGTTGTAGGTAGAGTTGAGCCTCCATTACCAGCTCCTAATATTTCAAGTGTTGTACATCAATGTGGAAATAACCCTGGTATAGTATCCGTAAGTTTGCCTCCTAGTGCAGCTCTACGCGTTTATAATTCTTTAAGCAGTGGAAGCCCGATACATTCATTTCCTGAAGGTACTAATACTATTCGGTTGCCAGAGGGAGTGTACTTTTTAGCAAGTGCCAAAGAGGGTTGTGAAAGCGATCGTGTACGCTTAATAATTCGCTCGGCAATCGTGCCGGCTTCTCCTACTGTTAATAATATTTCTTATTGCGAAAATACGCACGTAAGTTTTACCGCCCAAATGGGTACGCCAGCTGGAAATAGAATATTACTTTATACTCAAGAATTAGGGGGAACAGCCATTGCTACCGCAACTACTGGCCCTAATTATATATTATCTCCTCCCAATCCTATTAGTAGGATAGCTACTTACTATTTAGCAGTAGCTAGTCAAGACTGCGAAAGTCCAAGAATTCCTGTTACAGCCACTCCTACTCCTAATTTTCTTCCTCCTACTCTTAGTTCTAATACTATTCATTTATGCAACACAAGCCAAGTTTCTTTTACAGTAAATGTAGGAAATCAAGCGGTAGAGCGAGTGTACTTATACACCGTAGCCAGTGGTGGATTACCTGTAAGTACTGCTTCAACTTTTCCTTATGTGCTAACAACTTCAGTAACTACCTCAACCACTCTTTACGTAGAAAGTGCCGGAAGTGAAAATAGATGCCGTAGTATACGTATTCCTGTACTAGTAAATTTCGACACTCCGGAGCCTCCTATTGTACCTAGTACTATTACTAATTGTGGACCAGGCAATGTAAAAATAGAAGCTAGTATCCAGAGTAATAGGGGAGGAAATGAAGTTCGACTATATCCTAGGCCGGTAGGTGTAGGTTTTATATCTTCAGATAATACAGCTCCCTTTGAACTGGTAGTAAATGTAACTACCACTACTACTTTCTATTTAGCAACAGCTAGAAGTGGAACTAATTGTGAAAGTGAGCGAATACCTGTAGAAATAAAAATAGTACCTATTCCAAGTATTCCTACAGTAGTGCCCGATAACATCATACTTTGTCAGGGTGGTACCTTTACAATCACTGTAAATCAAGGCCCTATTCCTGGTAATGAAGTGCGTTTATATACAAGTGAAAACTCCGAAGATCCGGTAGAAGGCACAACATTTCCACCGTATGTTATAACCTATTATGTGGATAATACTTCAGACTTTTTTGTAGCGACAAATAACAATATAGAGGGTTGTGAAAGCCCTCGTAAGAAAATAACTGTACAAATGGGTCCTAAAATATCAACAAGTATTACTGCGGCTAATTGTCAGCAGTCGGGTTCTATAAATGTTCAAACCAATGAAGGTTCAGGAAACTTTTCATACTCATTGACTAATATCAATGGAAATACCATAACCAGCAGTAACGTCAACTTCAATAACTTAAGGCCAGGCAGTTATGCTCTTACCGTGCGAGATATTTCGTACAATTGCATCATAAACCAAAATATCGAAATACAAGCTCAAGTGCCTTCTCCCCAACCTTGGGTAAATAATGTTATGGGTACTTCAGCCACAATAAATTGGAATAGCATACCAGGAGCTGAATCATACATTGTACGCTACAGAGACGATAACGGGAATTTTTCAGAAATCACAATTAATGCATCTAATACTTTTGTAATAATTCCCACTACCCCAAACCGAAATTATACTGTCCAAGTCAGAGCTATTTGTGCTTCTGGGATTGATAGTCCATTTGGAAATGTAAGTTTTCAATCTTCTTCAATGGGTACTCCTCTTCACTGTTCCCAAGTAAAAAGAGGGTTTTGCAGTACACCCGAAGACCTTCGAGTAGAAATCAATAGTCCAACATCCGCCACTTTCAGATGGACTCCTAACCTAGATGGACAAGGAAGTGCTGTTTGCTACGTTATTCGCTATGGAATAGCAGGACAAAATAATTGGACATTACAAGTAGTACCCCATCCTAATTGTGAACTACAAGTTACCAATTTAATTCCAGGGCAAACTTATGAAGTTCAAATTCGAACCAACTGTCAAAATTGTTTTACCAACGTTGGAAGTTTAACACACTATTCTTCTTCAGTTTCTTTCACTATGCCTTATTCTCGCCAAGAAATAGAAAATTCAATAAACTCTTCTTTAGGCGATTATTTAAAGGTTTATCCTAATCCTAGCATGGGTTTATTTTATGTTGAGTTTTTTACTCCTGAGCCTACTCAAGAAGGTCAAATTAAAATTACTGATGCTTGGGGAAAAATAGTACTTGAGCAAACAATACCTATAGAAGAAGGGCAAAATCAAATTACGCTTAATTTGGATAACAAAGCCGCAGGTATCTACTTTTTAGAATTGCAACAAGGAAATACAAAGAAAACAGCTCGCTTAATTAAGCAGTAATCCTGGGGCATTTAATGTTAAAAAAACCGCCCTGGCTGGGCGGTTTTTTATTTTTTATGAGCCTAATACTTTATTTTAAGCTACAACAAGATAGAATGTAACTAGACAAAAGAAAATAAAATTCTTAATTTATAGCTATAATAAAAAAATTATAAAGAACTTGTTTACTACTGTTTAGTACGGCTAATACTAACTAAAGTGATAATCGAAAAATTTAAAGAGATATCAACATAATTTTGAGAAGTATCTTCATAAGATGAATAACAATGTTGATAAAATGATGTTAATTTTGAGTGAATAAAGTTGTGCTTTTTTAATTCAAAAAATTCCTATGAAACCCTATCCAATTAATGACGAGCAAATTAAAATCATTATTCAAGATCAGGTCCCCTTGCTTTTAGAAAAAAAATTCAGCTATAAAACTTTTATATGTGGCGAAGAAATTTTAGAATTCTCTAGTAATCCTCAATTGAATAAATTTATTTTATTCCAAATTTACCAGGAGTGGAATGCTTATATCAACAAAATATCGCATCCTTATTTTGATTTTTCTCATTCCGAAGTAAAAAACGCATTAAAAAATTTCCAAAATGTACTCTCGCGCCATATTAAGATAGATAAATTCGATTTCCGTATTTTAGTAGAAAAAGCATATTTCAATAAGCTTAAATTAATCATTAATCCTGTTGAAACTTTAGTTAATTTCTTCTATCTAAGTAAAGATAGAGTAACTACTCAAGTTTTTGAAAAGTACGCTAATTATTTTTCAGACTTTGATTTTATTCTAAATGGCATTTTAACATATTACAAAAAAAATGGCTCGGAGTATATAGATAAAAACGGATTTATTGAGAAAATGCATAAAATTGTAGCTATCTATGAAGAAAAAACAGGTAGCAGCATTGATATTTATCGAAACCAATTATTTAAGGAATTAACTGGAAGAGATATTTCTTTTTTACAGCCTGAGTCTATAGATACTTTGGGCTGTGATTTGCATACCAATTCCTCCCTCTTGCAAGAAGAAACTAATACTGTATTTAATAACATTACGTTAGATAGCAATAGCTCACTTTACCAAGATGTTAAATCTACTAATTTAGCACAAGAAATACTTTCCCATCCAATTGCAGAAAAAGAACCTGTTCTTTCTACTTCACAAGAAGCTATTGCCACACCCCTAGTTAGTACTGCAGCTTCTAATAAACCCGCTTCAAATACAATTACTCCCCTAGGTATTGCTTCATCAGAAGCCCCTAAAACTATCGCTCAGCAATTTAGCAATGCTAATGTTAATACTCTTCATAAGTTTGTAAGTCACAGCCAGGGTATCAAGCTTGAGCAAATTCCTATTCATAAACAGTTTCAATTTATTCAAAAAATTTTTAGCGGCAATGCTACTAAATTCAAAGAAACAATTGAAAAAATTAATTCTTTTTCTTCTTATAAAGAAGCCGAAGAGTATTTAAATACACGCATTCTCAATAAACCCGATGTTTCTAAAACAGACGCTATTACCCTAGAATTTATACAAATGGTAAAGCATAAATTTGAAGCTCAGTAATTTTATAAATTGGTTTAATTTGGGGCTTTTGGAATTAGGTGGTAAGTTGTAAGTACTTTTTGTATGCAGAACTCCATATTTTTGCCCTATGGTATTATTAGTAATTTTGCGCAGCTTGTTAGGCAAGAGTATACTTTGTAAGCAAAACAATTCCATTAAAAAACTAGAGCTTCATAAAGAAAAATTCGCTTCGTTTCTTCTTCCTCGTCGCTTTGGTAAAAGTTTTTTATTTC
>JANWXU010000164.1 GCA_025057395.1 Bacteroidia bacterium
TCAATACTATCTAAAACACTACCTTCTAAAGGCGGTAGGCCCGCTAAAAAACGAGCTAAGTCATTCCAATATCGGTTGTACTGCGGCTCTTCTACTTTGTGGGCTACAAGAGCAATATTCTTTTTTTCGGGCTGCTTAGAGGAATGGCTACATCCCAATATTAGACTAACCAATGAAGATATAATCAATATTAATCGATGCATTGATAAGACTATTTGCACTAAATTTTTATCAAATTTAGGGGTTAAGTAGGTGCCAAAATAGAAAAACAAGATTTTATTTTTAACAAAAAATCCAGGAATTAAGAGCGAGGACCAAAGATGGCGGAGCCTATACGTAGCATTGTGGCTCCCTCTTGGATAGCAATAGCAAAATCATGGCTCATACCCATGCTCAGGTGCTGCATTTGAATAGCGGAAGAATTAGTGTACACCCTTTGAAACTTTTCAAACAGCTGTTTTAATAACCGAAATTCTTGACGAATTTTTTCACTATCTTCCGTGTGGGTAGCAATTCCCATAAGACCTATAACTTTGAGGTTAGGCAAATTTTCAATACTTTTTAATAAGTCCTCTGCTTTTTCAGGTGCAATGCCAGACTTTTGTTCTTCATAAGAAATATTAACTTGTACCAAACACTCAGTAATTTTATTCAGAGCTAGGGAATGCTTACTAATTGTTTCTGCCAAGCGGAGAGAATCTAAAGAATGTACGAGCTTTACATAAGGGAGTACTTGCTTGACCTTATTAGTTTGTAAATGGCCAATCAAATGCCACTGAGCCTGGGGCAATTGGGAAGCTTTAGCTACCAGCTCCTGTACTCTATTTTCGCCAAATATGGTGATTCCGGCCTGGTAAGCGTACTGCACAGCTTCAATAGGATGAGTTTTAGAAACCGCTATTATTAGTATTTCGTTGGGGTCTCTATTTACTGATTGGGCAATTGCTCGAATTTGGTTTTCAAGTGCAGTAATATTGGCTTTTATTTGTTCACTTTTCATACAGGCAGTTCATACAGGCAGTCCTAGTATTTTTTTCGCAGCATCAAAGCCCGGTCCTCCGCACTTCGCATTTCTTTCTGCTCTGCCTCTGTGATATCGTTGTATCCTAATAGATGTAATACGCCGTGTATCATTACTCTATGTAGCTCATCGTAAAAAGAGACTGCAATCTGCTGGGCATTTTCTCTTACTCGGTCTATGCTAATATAGATTTCTGCCCATATGTAACTTTCTTGTGTTTCATTATAGTTAAATGTTAAAATATCGGTGTATTCGTCGTGTTGCAGGTATTGTTTATTCATGGTTTTCAAGTCTCCATCATTAGTGAATATATAGCTAAGCTCTTGCACCTGGTAGCCATACCAGGCAATGATGCGCAACACCCACTTTTGAGTGGTATAAACAGGAATTAGGCGCCAAGCTATTTGCTTGTAAAAGAATTGAATCATCGCCCAATACTAACCAATAACTAAATATGAAAAACTAACTCTACTATATTTCCTTTACCTATAAATTGAAAGCTATCTGTTAGGGAGCGCATAAGAAAAATACCAATACCCCGACCTGTTTTATGGTAGTTTTCTAATACGGTCTCTATATCTTTTTGAATAACTGCTTCGAAATCGAAGCCATCGCCCTCATCTTGTACTGTAAAGCTTAGTAAATAGCTAGAAATTAAGCGACTGGTAATAGTTACTTTTTTAGTGGGATCTAGCTTGTTGCCATGAATGAGCCCATTATTTACAGCTTCTGTAACGGTTGTCATAATATGACCATACACGTCTTCACGAATTTTATACTCTTCATATAGATCATCGATAAAAGCTTCTACTTTTACTATTTCTTCTTCACTAAAAATTTCTAGCTTTTGAATTTTATGCTTTGAATTGCCTTCAAATGCAATAAACTCACTCTGGCTAGAGGTAGAAGATAGGAGGTCTATGTCTTCTGCTGGCTTTTTGGGTTCTTGAGTATAGTTCATATTACTTATTATCTAAAAGTTTATAATACTGGTCTATTAATTCTTGGTAAGTTGGAGTGTATTGATACTTATCTTTATTAAAATATTCTTTACGCACACGCTGTTTAAGTTGTTCTTCAGTGAGCTCCGCAGGGGAGGCAACTTTTCTTTCCCTTGCGGTAGTTGAACGTCTTTTTTCATCCCATTCTCTCTCACGCATAGACTTATCAAAATCTAGCATTCGGTTCAAAATGCGCTGTTGTCGGGCTAGCATTTCAGCCGTAATCTGTTGATTTTTTCGCAGATCTTCTTCTGTTTGCTGCATTTCTTCGGCAATTTTATCTCCACTACCCAAACATGGCTTACCTTCTTTTTTCATTTTTTCTATGGCATCTTTAAGTTTTTTGCGAATAGCTTCCTGCTCTTTTGCTAGTTTTTCATAGATTTCCATTGCTTCTTTTTCACTGGGACTTTCTCCCTGGTCTTTCCCTTTGCCCATTTTTTCCATCAGCTCTTGCATTTTTTGATTTAGCTGCTGCTGCATTTTTGACAATTGGGGTAAGGTGGGTGTGCCGGGGCTAGGAATTTTACAGGATTTACCAATGCCATGCATTTGCATTTTCATCTGCTGTTGCATTTGGTTCAACGATTCGGTAAGCATGTTGGCTAAGCGATTCAAGCTTGCCATAATTTGATGTTGCTCTCGGCTTGCAAGCGGTAATTGACGATTGCCAAGGTGTTCCATTGTACGGTTAAGGCTAAACTTAATAGTCTTTAATTCATCAGTTACTACTTTTTGAATTTCGAAAGCTCGCTTAGAAAGAGCAACAAGGCTATCTTCGATCATTCTCATATCGTCTTTAATTTTTCCCTGGCGCTGAATAGCGCTTTTTATGGAAGGATCGTTATTACGGATTTTAGCCATTATTTCTTTGAGGTCTTCTTGTTCAAAAGACAGTTTAAGTAAGTTTTCAAGTAGCACACGTAGATCCTCGTAGTTTTCTTTTTGCTGTTTTAGCTGACTTTCGTTTTGCATTTCACTTAATTTTTGCTGCATCTTTTGCATTTGTTGCTTGGCTTTCTTTTGCTCCTCACCAGCTTTCTTTTTATTACCTTGTTGCATTTCTTGAGCAGCATCTTTCATATCTTGTTGTGCCTCATTGCCCATTTGCTGTAGCTCTTGCATTTGCTCCTTATCGGGGGTTTGAGTTTGCTCCTTCATTTCCTGGAGTTCTTTCAAGTCTTTTTTAATTTCCTCCATTTTATTCGAAAGTTCCTTTTGGCTTTCTTGCAGCTTAGGAAGCTCTTCCTTCTTAGCATCTTGTAATTTTTCAGAGAGTAAATCTTGACGTTCTATTAAGTTTTCTAGCTTTCTGAGCGTCTCTTCTACTTTTTGCTCCACCTTTAGCTGCTTAAAAAGCTCTATCATTCGCTCCAAGTCCTGTTTAAGGGTTTCGGCATTCATTTTTATCTGTTCAAGTTGCCTTTTGAGCGAATTTTTATCCATATCGTTCATATTTTTTTGGAGCTCCTCTAGTAAGCGTTTTAGCTCGGGGCTAGTCATTTGTTCGATCATTTTTTCAAGTTGCTCCATTTTCTTTTGGACCTCAGGCGAAAAGAGCTCATTTTGCTGTGCTTTCTCTACTTGCTGCTGCAATGCTTGTTTGGTTTCTTCCATTTTTTGCAGCATTTGTTTTTGCTCTTTGAGCATATCTCGGATTTGGCGCATATCTTCATAGTCCAGATTTTTTTTATTCAGGAAGATATCATCAATCTTTTCAAATTTTTTCTCCAGCTCCTCTGCCTCCTTTTGTGTGTTGGCAAGTGTATTATCAAGTTCCTGTTGCGTGGAGTCAAAATCTTCGTACAACTCTTCAGTAGAAAGATAAGCAATTTTTTGTACTACCGAGGTGGCTGATTTAGGTCCCGAAACAAAGTCATTATCCCAAACTTTTACATAATATTCAATTTCATCTCCTTGCTGGGCGTTGTGCTCTACAAGGTCAATGGCGTTGGTTAAAGAAAGAAGATTCCCCGGTTTTATGCCCTGAAGAGGAATGGCTTTATATTGTTGGGTTACTTTAGTAGGGTCGTTAGATTTGATAAAGCGAAAATGGAACTCTGCTTTTGTAAAGCCAAAATCATCATTGAGATCAGTTATTAAAGTAATGATGCCCGATTCGGGGAGGTTGCTTTGATAGGGAGGGCTTTGAATTGTTACTACTGGGTATTTATCTGCTATAGGCGTAATTGCGTAGCGTACTGTATCATTATTGCTTACTTGAGCATCGGAAATTAGTTCAATTTGATATTCTTCTTTATCTTTAATTATTCTTGTCGCTACGAGATAACCACTTTCTTTGGGCTGAATAGGAATTTGCTGGTTCTCTCCTACCTTAAAGAGAGCCTTTGCTATAGGCCCTTTGGTGCGAATATGCCAAGTAGCAATAGTGCCCGGCAGAGCGGATATGTCTCCTACATTTTTAGGTAAAGTATCAGGCGCAAGACCTGTATAAGCAGGATAGTTTAGTACCACAAAAAAGGTATTTACCGCAGGCCGCTCTAAAACTTGCACTTCAAAAACTTTTGAACCATGGAGCTCATTACCAATATAATACTGAAAGTTACTACGAACATTACGAAAGGTAAAATTATAGTGGGTTAGATTTTTCTTTTCGAGCATGTATTTTTGAAAATTCACGTCGTTGGCATCTTTGATATAGATGAAAAGTTCGGCGGGAATTTCCTTCCCGTCTACTTTTACGGTAATAGCATACGTAGAACCTTCCACTACCCTATCTCTATGGTCGGGAATAAAAATTTCAAAAGGCGGTGGCGGCTGAAAATGCTCGGAATAGTTTACTAATCGATAGCTACCCTTGGTAACCACTTCAGGATTAATAAGCCACATCAATAGGAGGAGTAATAAGGGTACGAGTATGTAACGCGCTAGGCGCCAATTAGGCTTAAAATTAACTGCTTTTGTGAAGGGAATAGGTCTGAGTTGCTCTGTTTTGGTTTGAATGGCAGCAATTAGCAGTTCAGAATTTGCAACCGGCATAGAGGAAAGTTGGAGCAAATTCAAAAGCCGGTCATCTACTTCAGCGAAATGTTTACCAATAATTTTAGCTGCTTCCTCATCACTCATGGTTTTGCCTAAATTCATATACTTTACAAAAGGAATAGCTATCATCAAGGCAAAAATGAGCGCAGAGGTAATAGCAAGTACAGCCATGAGAAATGTACGCGTGGAGGAAGAAAGCCAGAAATACCCCTCTGAAAGAACAAAACTTACGAAAAGGGAGGAAGAAAGTAAGGCAAGGATAATTGCCCCCCTTATCATTTTGTTCAAATAGTATTTCTTTTTAAATTTTGTAAGTTTTTGTTTAATAATATGACTGCCAGAAAGCGCCATTCTTAAATGTTGATTAAGTTTGAGTAAAAATAAAGCTTATAGTCTTAAAAGTCAATTTAAAAGTCAATACCGAGCGTAAGTTCGATAGGAGAGTGGTCTGAAAGGTCTACTTCTCTATGAATAACATGCGATATAACTGTTTTTTCTAAATCAGGCGTAATCAGTTGATAATCGATACGCCAGCCTTTATTTCGCAATTTTGCTGCTGTGCGGTAGGTCCACCAAGTATAATGGCCAGGTTCTTTATTGAGATAGCGAAACGAATCTACCAGTCCTAAGCCTAAATATTCTGAAAACCATGCTCTTTCGTGGGGCAGAAATCCAGATGTATTTTTTAATCCTTGAGGGTTGTGAATATCAATTGCCTGATGGCAAATATTGAAGTCTCCAACTATAATAAGCGACTTTGAAGAAGATAAAAATTTTTGTTGGGTATATTCTAATAGATACTCCATAAAAGCTTCTTTATAGATTTGGCGTTCTATTCCTTGGCTACCCGAGGGCAGGTAAAGATTGGCTAGTCTAAAAGTATCGAATTCAATATACATAGCTCTTCCTTCTTGGTCATACTTATAGTTTTCTACTCCTAAAACTACTTCTTGAGGCTTGTAGCGAGATAAAACGCCAATACCACTGTATCCTTTTTTTTGGGCTGGAAAAAAATAACATTGATAGCCTGTAAATTCTTTTTCGAGCGCTGCAAGAATATCTTTATCGGCTTTTATTTCTTGCAAGCAATAGATATCAGCATTATTTCTAGTTATCCATTCTTTAAGTCCTTTTCTAATAGCAGCTCTAATTCCATTTACATTAAAGCTGACAATCCGAATCATAGATTAGTTTGAGCGAAAGTGTTCATAGCCCATAGGCTTAATATCTACTACACTATTATCAGCTTGCACCATTCTCACTAGCAAAGGTGTTTCTTCGATGTATCCAATAGGGGTAATTCCACGAAAGGCAGATACTTTTTCATAGTCCGTTTGTTTAATAGAGAAGAGTAATTCATAGTCTTCACCACCGTATAAGGCATAAGTAGTAACAGGAAGTTCAAAAAGTTCGGCTACCTTAATGGTTTGATAGTCGATAGGTAATTTATTTTGATAGAAAGTAGCACCTACGTTGCTTGCCTTGCAAATATGGTAGATTTCACTTACCAAGCCATCACTAATATCTATCATAGCAGTAGGAACAATATTAGCTTTTTCAAAAAAATTAATTACTTCCTTTCTGGAGGGAGGACGTAGTTGTCGTTCCACAACATAAGCAAATTCTGAAAGGTCAGGTTGAATAGAAGGATTAGTTAAATATACTGCTTTTTCTCTTTCTAATATTTGTAATCCGGCATAAGCTGCGCCCAAATCTCCCGTAACACAAAGAATCTCATAGGGCTTAGCTCCTTTTCGGTAAGAAATTCTATCTGCTGCTACTTTCCCCAGTACTGTAATTCCGATATGTAATCCTGATTTAATAGCCGTGGTATTGCCGCCTATTAAGTCAACTTCGTGCTCTTTGCAAGCAATTTGAATTCCAGAATATAACTCCTGCAAAGCTTCTACTGAAAATTGGTTGCTCACGCTAATACTTACTGTAATAGCAAAGGGCTTTCCATTCATGGCGAAAATATCGCTAAAATTTGTGATAGCCGCCTTGTAGCCCAGATGTTTTAGCGGTGTATAGCTACAATCGAAATGAATGCCCTCTACCATCGCATCAGTACTAATTAATAAAAGAGACCCATCGGGTTGAGCGATTACCGCTGCATCGTCTCCAATTCCCTGAACAAGGTGGGGAGAAAAAGACTTGAAATCCCGCGTGATTAATTCAATTAAGCGAAACTCTCCTACTGATTCGATAGAAGTGAAAGGCACACCACTGTTAGTAAACATTTTTTACTAAGCTATAAACAAGTTATAAAAACAAATAAAAAATTTTGAAGAAGAAAGCCAGTTTTTCTGTGGAATAAAATAAAAAGTGAAAGTAAGAAACTTTTAGCTAAGTTCAAGCATTCGAATAATAGGCTTACGTGCAGCTTCAATAAGTTCGGGGCTAAGTATAATTTCTGGCTTTTCGTAAAGCAGGCAAAGGTAGAGTTTCTCCATTGTATTGAGTTTCATGT
>JANWXU010000165.1 GCA_025057395.1 Bacteroidia bacterium
CTTGCCCCTCTCGGGAATAATAGGGAGAAAAGCCTATAAAATTAAAATTAGCCGCATTTAATAAGAGCTCTACTCCTAATAAAATCATCACCCCATTTCGGCGAGTCAATATTAGAAAAATTCCTATACAAAAAAGAAGAATACTAGTATAAAGATAATATTGTGGTTCCATTGTATTTGCTAAGTTAAAATATCACCTAAAATGTTCAAAATAAGCAAAGCAATATTCTCTATAGTTACTATGAACTTACTTTTTCAAGGCTGTCAGCGATGGGAAACAAAATATTCAGTCTTAAAAGTTCTAGAAACTGAAATAATATTAGTTAACTACAGGGGTACCCTCAAAGAAATAAGGCTATGGGGTATTCTATGCCCTGAATACTTTAGAGCATGCAACGATTCTGCTAAATTATTCTTGCAAAAACTCCTCAAAAATCAAAAAATACGACTTATCGAATATGGAAAAGACTCAAGAGGAAGGATAATGGCAGAAGTTATTCTTGAGCCCTATCAAAATATAAACCACCTACTTCTTAAAAAGGGCTATGCCAAACACTTTAAATTGCATAACGAAGATCCTCTCTACACACAATATGAACGAGAAGCAAAGTCTAAAAAACTAGGACTTTGGAAGGAGCGGGTTAGAGAGGAAAATGAAATAAAACCACAAAGTAAAAATCTAAAAACAAATAAAAACTCATTTTAAAATTTTGTAATTTTGTACTGAGGGTATCTTTGTTATTACTAGGGTATAAAAGCCAAAGCACTAATTAAAAAGTAGGTAAACCTTTTGAAGTATATAATTTTATGAAAACAATAAAAATTGCAGGTACCTGCCTAAACCAAACCCCTTTAGATTGGGCAGGCAACTTGCAAAATATTATACAAGTAATCGAAGCAGCTAAGCGCGATAATGTCTCTATCCTTTGTTTACCAGAGCTATGCATTACAGGCTATGGATGTGAAGATACTTTCTTCAGCGACTATGTTGCAGAGCAAGCCTTACGTAATCTTCGTTCCATCAGTAGAATTTGTAAGGATATTATTGTAAGTGTAGGCTTACCGCTTGTTTTCGAAAATTGTTTATATAACACAGTGTGCTTAATTCAAAATACACGCATCCTAGGTTTTGTTGCTAAACAACAGCTTGCAGGAGATGGCATTTATTATGAACCACGCTGGTTTCGCACCTGGCCTGAGGGTAAAGTAGCTACTTTTTCATGGGAAGGAAATGCCTATCCCTTAGGAGACTTAATCTTTGAAATTGATGGTGTAAGAATTGCCTTTGAAATATGTGAAGACGCCTGGAATGGAATTCGCCCTGCACAAAGACATTATATCCATAATGTAGATATCATTCTTAACCCCAGTGCTTCTCATTTTTCTTTTGGCAAATCGGCTATACGCGAAGGTTTAGTAAAAGAAGCCTCACGTTCCTTTGGCTGTACTTATGTATATAGTAATTTACTGGGCAATGAGGCGGGGCGTATTATTTTCGATGGTGAAATTTTAATTGCTCAACAAGGTACTCTGCTAGGACGAAATAAACGTTTTTCCTACAAGAATTGGCACTTTCTCTCTGTAGTAGTAGATATTGATTTACCCCGTAGAAATAGGAAAAAATCATTTAGTTTTCAACCCACCATTCCTAATAATTTGATACACGGCGATTGGAAAATTCCGGAAGCAGGAACTCCTAAAAGACACACTTTAGCCCAGTTACTTTCCAAAGAAGAAGAATTTTATCAAGCTATCACCCTCGGACTCTTTGACTACATGCGCAAAAGTTATAGTAAAGGCTTTGTAGTTTCCCTTTCTGGAGGTGCTGATTCAGCAGCGTGTGCAATCTTAGCCTCCCATTCTATCCGGAATGCCATCAAAGAAATCGGCTTTGATACTATACGCCATAAACTTTCTTATTGGCAATTTAATACAGAGGAAGAACTCTTAAGTCAAACTCTTACTTGTATATATCAAGCTACAAGTAACAATAGTGAAGCTACCCTAAATAATGCTCGTGCTATTGCTGAAAATTTGAATGCTGCTTTCTACCACTGGGATATAGATTCAATTGTAGAAAAATACACTCACATGGTAGCAAATGCCTTAGAAGTGGAACCTAACTGGCAGGAACATGATATCGCCCTTCAAAATATTCAGGCAAGAAGCAGAGTACCAGGACTTTGGATGGTAGCTAATATTAAAGGAGCCCTACTGCTAGCCACTAGTAATCGTAGTGAAGCAGCCGTAGGCTATACCACTATGGATGGAGATACTGCGGGAGGCTTGGCACCTTTAGCAGGAATTGATAAAGCTTTTCTATTGCACTGGCTTCGATGGGCAGAGGAAGCTTTACAACTTCCTGCTTTGCGTGGTGTTAATACTGCCCTCCCCAGTGCTGAGTTACGACCCCGTGAAATAGGACAAACCGACGAAGCAGACCTCATGCCCTACCTAATTTTAGATAAAATTGAAAGAGCTGCTATCCATGAATATAAGTCTCCTGTAGAGGTCTTTCGGTCCCTGAAGGGTATTACAGAAGATAGCCAACTCTTAAAGTATATTAAAAAGTTCTTTGTTCTTTGGGCGCGCAACCAATGGAAACGAGAAAGGTATGCGCCTTCCTTTCATGTAGACGATGCCAATTTAGATCCTCGTACTTGGTGTCGCTTTCCCATATTAAACGGACAATACCGAAAAGAACTAGATGAACTTACCACTCGTACCACCAAAAATACTAATGAAACAACTAGAAAATCGCAGCGCCAAAAGCTAATTGCTAGGCGAAAGAAAAAAGCTGAAACTAAAACTAGTGAGTAAAATATTCTACCTCAGTCTAAGGCTTGTAGCATTAGTAATTGTGGTAAGTTGTGCTTCTATAAAAGAACCTAGTGGTGGACTCAAAGATCAAGAAGGCCCAAGGTTAGTTTCAACTTCTCTTCCTAATGGAAGTACACACTTTAAGGAAAAGTCTCTTGCTTTTACTTTTAATGAATTTCTTAATCCCGATAACCTTGAGCAAGCCATTTTTTTTTCACCCCCAATAGAGCCCCCGCCTGAAATTTTTACCACAGGGCGGGTGCTTCACATTAAATTCAAACACAAACTTAAACCTAACACCACTTATGTTATTACCCTAGGAAGAGATATTAAAGATTTTAATGAAAAAAATCCTATCGCTCAGCCCTATCAATATGCTTTTAGTACGGGTGAAATTCTAGATACTCTTGCAATTCGTGGAAGTATCAAAGACGCTTATTCCTACCAAGGAGCTAAAAATTTTTTGGTTTTGCTTTTTAATAAAGACACCCTACAAAAAAAAGGTATTTTTCAAACTCGACCTCAATATGTGGCGCAAATAGATGATAGCAGTGCTTTTAATATTGCTTATGTAAAAGCAGGAGTATATCGAATTCTTGCCATCGAAGATAAAGACCGTTCCTTTACTTACAATTTACCTACTGAAAAAGTAGCCCAACCCTTGGATGATACCCTTGTTAGCGTACATGATTCTACCCCACCTATATTTTTATTAGCTTTTATGCCCGATGCAAATCCTCCCAAAGTAAAGAAAATCCAATGGCTCAATACAAAAAACATTATTATTACTTTTACGGAACCTATCACAAAAGCTAGTCTAGTAAAAAGTGATGGCTCTGAACTGATACTTAACGAGCATTACAAGGAAGAAAAAAATACTTTATTATGCCCTATTTTAAGCACACATAACGATTCTATCTTTCTACATTTAAGGTATATTTCCGATACAGCCGGTAACAAGTCAGATACTCTATTGCAGCAAAAGATACCCTCTAAAATTGATAACACCTTTCAAATTTATGAACTCCCGTTTAATTATAATATGCCCCTTTCTCGTTTCTTCCAAAGCACAGCTTTTATACACCCCCAAAGTAAAGCTTTCATTTCAATAAAAGACTCTGCAGGTAAAGCATTTAATTTTAACATTGAATTGCAAAACTATACCGTCTCCGTCCATGCTACTGAAAAAGCAGATACTTCTTTGCTTTACAAAGTAGTATTTGCAAAAGGATTTGCTACTAATCTTGCTTTGCCTCTCGATACCACTATTTCCTTCAATTGGAAAATTCCTTCAACAGAAAACTTAGGCTCTATAAAAGGAAACGTTATTTCTTCTGTAGATACCCCTTTACTTATATTTCTAGAAACACTTGAGAAAAAAAAGCTTATTCAGAGAGGCCCTTTTTTTCACTTTAAGTATTTACCGCCTGGAAATTATAGAATAGGAATTATTGAAGACGAAGATCAAAACTTGCTTTGGACCCCAGGTTCAATACTCCCCTATAAAAAAACAGAAACTTTATATTATCACCCTGAATTCATTAGCCTACCTCCCGGTTGGGAAGTAGAAAATTACGAACTTATTTATCCCCCTCTAAAGAAGTAAAATTTATAAAAAAAGCTGTAGGTGATTCTTCCTACAGCTTTTCATAGTTTAGCTTTCTTTCAGTTACACAGGTTTTCAAAATCCAGAGCTTTTTTCTACCTCTTGTTTCATCTGTTGCCCCAATTCAGGGTAATGTTTGTAAACAACTCGAATAACTTGGTTAGTAAGCTCTTTGTCTTTGATTTCGTCTTTTGCTATAATGTAAGTAGACTGCAAGGCATAAATGTTGTAGTCTTCAGTAATGTCTCTTCCTTTGATCTCTCTATCAAAATAGAGTTCATCATCTGCTCGCTTTATAGTAAGCCTAATTAACTCCTTAGCTTTTTTATCGTCTCCTACACGATGATACAAGCGTGCAAATTGAGAAAGATGATAAGTTTCCGTATAAACAGCCTCGTCAGAGATTTTAGAAGTACAGTAATCTATAAGCTTTTTTGCACGCTCCATCGCTAATTTAATCTTTTGCTCATTTTTCCTTATTAATGCTTGGGCTGTAGTATCATCTTTTTTTCTTTCTTTCAGAAACTGGTTCATTTCTTTAAGCATAGCAGCCTCATCAGTATATTCTGTAGCTAAGCGTAAATAATTATGCCGGAAGTTGCCTATCATCCTACGAATATTGGCATCATAAAATACATTTGGATTATCGAGATTACGAAATCGATACTTGTGATAAATATTTTCAAACATTACATCTTTTTGAATATAGTCATTTTTGTCTGTAGGATTACGCACAACAGGCACTAATCGATAAGCCATTCCTTCTAACTGGAAAAAAGGAGTCAAGCTTAAGTAGCTAGAAGGTGGAATAGTTATAGCAAAATAGATAGGGCGGTCCCATCCGTCTTTTGCAATATTTTCTACTAGATTTTTGATTACAATATCTTGCTTCATTAAATAATAGCCCCCACTCTTAGAACCTCTTAACTTTATTTTCCAGGGCAGGATAGGCTTTAAACTATCGATAGCTTCATCGTTAGGGAGCAAAACTTTATTTCGCAACACCTCCTCTTTATCTACCGGTAATTCTACTATTATCTCAGGTTCATTATGACGCACCATAGCATTTGTTTCTCCCATGTAATCCACTTCTCTTAGAGTTAAGGGTAAAGGCTCAGAATCATTTACTTTCTTCTTTAATTGATGAATATACCAGTCAGTATTCACCAAGCTCATATTAATAATACGCACATCTGTTCTGATACCTTCTACTTCTTGTAAATACCAGAGAGGAAATGTATCATTATCTCCATTGGTGAAGAGAATGGCATTAGGCGCACAAGAATTAAGCATATTATAAGCAGAATCAGGCGCTACATAATTTCCTGCTCGAGAATGGTCAAACCAATTGGTAACGCCCATTAGAGTAGGCACACACAGAGTACAAACTAAACCAACACTGCTACTAATCTTAGAATTAATTTCTTGTTTAAGGCTTTTAGTAATATACTCCGTTAGAGCCAAAACGCCTAAGCCAATCCAAATACAAAAAGTTTGAAAAGAGCCCACAAAAGAATAGTCCCTTTCGCGTGGCTGCTGAGGCGTTTGATTTAAGTAGATAATAATAGCAACTCCTGTAAAAAAGAAAAGTAAACTGATCACTACAGTATCTTTTTTATTTTTATCATACTGCCAAAAAGCTCCTAGTAAGCCTAGTAGTAAAGGAAGGTAATAGTAATAATTTCGGTAAGGATCGTTTTTAGTAAAATCAGGTAACTTAAGCCTTTCTCCAATTTCCAGTCCTGAGCGCCAACTATCAATTCTTTCTTGCTCATCTCCTTCTCGTCCTACAAAATTCCACAAGAAATAGCGTATATACATGTAATAAAGCTGATAATCCAAAAAAAACTTAAGATTCTCTAACCCTGTAGGCTTATCATCAAGAGGATCTTCAGGATCACTCCCTTTATTAGAAACATAATTAATATAGCTATATTTTCCTTTGTCATTATAGTGTTGTGTACTATGCATCCTCGGGAAGAAGCGCTCATTTTCTGACCATTCATAATCTGGCTTATACCCGCTGATAATGTAGCGCTTCATTAAATCATCTGGGGTAATTTTTGCGTTTGGGTTTAACCTTCTAAGATAATCAAAGTACTCAGAAGGTATTTTTTCAGATAATTTATAATAAGCGGGTTGAGTTTTTTTCTCCGCTATAGCGTATGCATTATACATATGCCCTTTCAAAATAGGCCAGTCTCCATACTGCTCACGTCCTAAGTATTCAAGAATCTTCAATAGGTTATTAGGCGAATTTTCATTGATAGGAGGATCTACCTGTGAACGAATAAAAATTATAGTATAAGAAGAATATCCTAATAAAATCATGAGAACACAAAGCCCAAAAGTATTGAGTAGTACTTTTTGCTTTTTTTGTGAGAAGTAGATTAAATAAATAACCGCACCTAATAACAACACGAAAAAAATGAAAGCCCCCGTGCCAAAAGGCATTCCTAAGCCTCTCTTAATGAAAAAGCCCGAAGTAATATCAATAGTACCAGTAAAAGTCCTTTCAAACCACCAAGCTATTTCAAAAATTTTTTTGATAATAAAACCATTAATGAAACCTAGAATAGCTATGCTAATAAACATAGCTATCATAAAACCTTGCCAGCTAAATTTATAGCGCCGAAAGTAGTATATAGCTCCTAGTGCAGGAATAGCAAGCAGATTTAGCAAATGCACCCCAATAGAAATACCCATCATATAGGCAATTAAAATTAACCACTTAAGATTATCGGGCTCATCTGCACGCGCTTCCCATTTTAACATTAGCCATACAACTAGCGCCGTAAAAAAGGAACTAAGAGCATACACTTCAGCCTCTACAGAATTAAACCACATGGAGTCACAGAAAGTATTGGTAAGACCCCCTACAAAACCAGCAAACAAAAGAGCAATAGTTTTTCCCGAACTAGGATTTTCCTCTGCGGGAG
>JANWXU010000166.1 GCA_025057395.1 Bacteroidia bacterium
ATTTGCAGTAGAAGTGTTTCTATTCAAATAGGAGGTACAGGTACTCCACGAATCATTAATCAAACCACTAATGCTAATAGTATCACAGTAGAATGGACCGAAATACCGGGTGCACAATTTTATAATCTAGGCTACCGTTTGGCTGGCTCTACCCAACCTTACGAGATTATCCCTAGCCTTAGAAGAACTATTCAAACAATTAAAAATTTGCAGCTAGGGCAAACTTATGAAATTGTAGTACAGGCACTCTGCCGAAACAATATTCCTACTCCATATAGTAACCCTGTAATTATTAGAACTAATAACTACATAGACTGTAATGCACCGCAATTGTTAAAAGCTGTAGAAATTTCCGCTAATGAAGCATTGCTATATTTCTCACCTGGCTCAGATAACGTGCGCTGTTATATCGTTCGATATGGTCTTCTAATAAATCCTAAATCTAGTTGGACAATGCTTCCCGTACAAAGCCCAGAAAATGCAATTTATGTTTCGAATTTATTAGCAGGAAGGGAGTACGGCTTCGAAGTACTTAGCAATTGTAACTTTTGTTCTCCTAATAGTGGTGCCTTTTCCGCTTGGAGCAACACACATCGATTTAAGACCCTTGCGGCTCGCATTAATGCTCTAAAAGAATTAAGTTCTACAGCTACTTTCAGAATTTACCCTAATCCTAATAAAGGAAATTTCTGGCTTTGGGTAAATAGCCCGTTGCAAGAGCCTATAAAATATTCTTTGCTTAGTCTACAAGGAAAATTAATAGAAAGTGGAAACTTAGAGATAAGCAATGAAGAAAATGAATTTAATCTTCACTTTGAAAATCTTTCCAAAGGCCTCTACCTACTCCAATTAGAACAAAAAGGCCAAATTCAAACGCTCAAATTAATTATTGAATAAATTTAAGCTTTTTTAGTAATTTCTATAGCCAGGCTGTCAAAGCCTGGCTTCTTTATTTCTAAATATCTCTAATTCTTAACTATTCACATTTTTGTATGCAAAAATTTATGTAAAAGCAATAAACAACTATAATTCTTTTTAATTTGAGTTAATATTACCTTAACAATTTATTAGAAGATTGCTTTTACAAACTAGTAAGATTATGAAAAAATTATTCATTATCCTTGTCATTGTTACAAGCTTTTGTGTTTCTTTGAGAGCTCAAGATTGCAGTGAGCCTTTTATTTCGGAATATGTTGAAGGCAGTGGTAATAACAAAGCATTAGAGCTATACAACCCAACTAATCGACCCTTTAGCCTTAGGGGATATAAGCTGCTACGATTCTCTAACGGCTCACAAACACCTACAGAACAAATCATACTTAATAACGTGACTATCCCCCCCTATGGTACCTTTGTAATAGTTAATGGTCAAAAAGAATCTCAACAAAATTCACCTGCTTGTGACCCTAACCTCCAGGCTTTAGCTGATATGCTCGATGGAACTTATCCTGCAGTCTGCTACTTCAATGGAGATGACGCCATTGCACTTGTAAAATCAAATAGTAGTGATTTATCCGAAATTGAGGAATTTGTAGATATTTTTGGAAAAATTGGGCAGCGTCCGCAAACTGCTTGGACTAACGTATTTCCTTACGATGGTTCTGTAAAAGGTAAGTGGATTACAGCTAACTTAACCCTTATTCGAAAGCCTTCTATCAAAAAAGGAGTGAAAGAAAATCCTGAATATTTTGATGCTCTCTCTCAATGGGACACTCTGCCTATTAATACTTGGACGGAGCTGCGTAAACACAATTGTGAATGTAACCCCGCTAGTAGAGGAAAAGACTTTTACTCCAAAAACACTTTCTATGTAAAGCTTTATCCTAATACCCTCAATGCTAGCATGGCAATTCTAAATATCCAAACAGAAATTCCTTTCGATAAAGTAGAAGTATTAGATAGTAACGGAAAACTAGTACTTCATCAAAAATGGTCTTCGCCCCTTATTGAAACCAAGCTATCTATGCAAGGGCTGCCTGCAGGAATTTATTTTGTAAGGGTACATAGTTTGCAGCACCACATAACTACTTCTAAACTAATTATTAATAACTAATCATACTAAAAAGGCTTAGTGCAATTTTATAGCCTTTTAACTTTGAAACCACCTTAAACTTATGAAGTATTTTTACTCATTATCCATATTCATTATTATTTTTTCGTCTAGTACCTTAGCACAGGGTCTCCTAAAAGGAGTGGTAAAGGACGCATCTACAAAAGAATTACTTCCTTATGCTATTATTTCCGCAGGCGAGGGAAAAGCTACTCAAACTAACCTAGAGGGAGAATATGAACTGACTCTACCCGCAGGAACCTATCAAATAAAAGTAACCTATGTAGGCTATAATGATTTAACAAAGGAAATTACAATAGCAGAAGCAGAAACCCTAAGCCTAAACTTCGAACTGACTAACATCACTACAGAAGTGGTAGAGATTGTCTCCGATTATGCTCAAGTTCGAAAAACACCTGTAGCCTTTTCTACCCTGGAAACTCGACAAATCCAAGAAGAACTAGGGGGTCGCGACCTAAGTATGCTTATGAATAACACTCCTGGTGTATACGCAACCGAGCAAGGAGGAGGCTTAGGAGACTCACGAATCAATATTCGAGGTTTTGACCAAAGAAATATAGCCGTACTAGTAGATGGGGTACCCGTTAATGATATGGAAAATGGATGGGTATACTGGTCAAACTGGGCAGGACTTGCCGATATCACTCAAAGTATGCAGGTGCAGCGAGGTCTAGGCGCAACTAAACTGGCAGTGGCTTCTGTAGGAGGAACTACTAACATTATTACTAAAGGCATAGAATCTAAAATGGGGGGCACAGTAAGACAAGAAGTGGGGAATAACGGCTACTTAAAAACAGGCATATCGTATAACTCTGGTCTACTCAAAGGAGGGTGGGGCTTTGCAATAGCAGGCACTTATTTTCAACAAGACGGCTGGGTAGACCAAACCTGGGCAAAAGGTGGTTCTTACTTCTTTAAGATTCAAAAAAATTGGAAGCGGCATATTTTGTTTTTTAGTGTAAATGCCGCGCCTCAGGAGCACGGGCAAAGAGTAACGCGCCTACCAGTGTATGAATACGATACTGCTTTTGCCCGCTCTATAGGAATTGCCATCCCTGCCCCCATACGTTTTGTACAGGGTACAGATATAATTTACATACCCCGACAAAGGCCTGCAGGGCGTCGCTATAATCCTCATTGGGGTCATCTGAATGGCAAACCCCAAACCGAAAGAATTAACTATTATCACAAGCCTCTTTTTAACCTCTCCCATTCCTGGACCGTCACAGATAGGCTTACTCTTTCTAACGTAGTTTACCTTTCACTAGGTTGGGGTGGAGGCACAAGATTAAATACTGCTATTAATGCTGACCCCTTTACTGGTCAACTAAATTTACAAGCCGCCTTCGATGCTAACCGAAAACCACTCCCAGGCATTAATCCTGACCCTGTTTATAGTAGAACAGAATTCAAAAGCTCGCGTATTTTGCAAAGTTCTATTAATAACCATGTTTGGGCAGGTTTTCTTTCCACGGGCGTTTACAAACTCAATAGAAAAGTCACAATTACCACAGGCATTGATATGCGCTATTTCGTAGGTCAACATTATCGCGAATTATATGACCTCCTAGGGGGAGATTATTTTGTTGAAACCTTTAATGCTCAAAATCTTACCGGAAATGCGATGCAGCCAAGAGGACGAGGGAACGAGCAATTTGCCATGAAGCGAAAAGGCGATAAGCTTAATTATTACTGGGACGGACGCGTAATGTGGGGAGGATTATTTGGACAAGTGGAATGGAGTAAAGATAATTGGTCAATATTCGCAACTGCTACTGCCGCCCTAACAGGCTACCAACGTATAGATTACTTTTTACCCAAAGATGTTGTTCTCAAAGACACAATCCTACGAAATGCCCTTGCCTGGGGAGATACTCTTTTTGTATCTGAAGGACCTGAAGGTAAAAAAATATTTCAATTTAAACGCTTTGGAGACACCAGAACTTATACTGGTAAAGCTTATCATATAAACTCTCCTGAAGCAAGAACTGCGCAATCTGACTGGAAACTATTTCCAGGGGCTACCCTTAAAACAGGAGCAAATTACAATATTGATAATCATCATAATGTATATATGAATGTAGGGTATTTAAGCATAGCTCCTCGTTTTAGCAATGTATTAGGTGCCCAAAATAGGTTTTTTGATACACCCAACCAAACCATCTATGCTCTAGAAATTGGAGCAGGAGCGCGTTATAGATACTGGGCTGCTAACTTAAATGGATATTATACCATCTGGAGAAATAAACCCCCTGATTTTCAACCTACTATCCGCATCGGGGATGAAACTTATACCTACAACGTAACAATGGAATCTATTCATCGAGGAGTTGAATTAGACGGCAAAGTAAAT
Organism: Bacteroidia bacterium; assembly: GCA_025057395.1. Taxonomy (GTDB): domain Bacteria; phylum Bacteroidota; class Bacteroidia; order J057; family JANWXU01; genus JANWXU01. The sequence continues at coordinate 4,425 of JANWXU010000166.1, forward strand.
ATTTTAGGCCTACTAGGAGTAAAAAAACAAGAATTAGAAATAGACGGGGTAGTCTCCATAGGAGATTGGTATTATAACTCTGCTCAAAATCTATATCTTACAGATGAGGGGGGAAGAGTAGTAGATACAGTCTATTTTTCTGCTAAAGGAGTACACGTAGGAGATGCCGCCCAACACCAATTTGTAATAGGATTGCGCTACGCGCCCATCAAAAGAGCCTTCATTAAATTTCGATACACTTACTTTGATAAAAATTTTTCGAATTTTGACCCCTTCCTGCTAACCGGAGAAAGAGCTAACCGAGAATCTTGGCAAATACCTGCCTACGGTATTCTTAATTTCCATGCCGGCTACAGTTTTAAAATTGATAAATATTTTCTAAGCCTTAGTGGAAATATTTTAAATGTACTAGATACTGTTTTTATCTCAGACGCCCAAAATGGTGATACCGGCTTAACAGGCACCCCTATTACTGTATATATGGGTGTTGGAAGACGTTGGAATATTACCCTGAAAATTAGCTTTTAACCATAACTACAAAAAATTTAGCTTAAAGATGAAACTAAGAAACATCCTTTTCCAATGCTTGCTCCTTACTTTTATAGCTTTTTACGGATTTACACAAAATCCTATTCCTATTCAAGAAGCACGCAGTAGACCCTTAGGTTCAGAAGTTACAATAGAAGGCATTATAACTAATGGTCCTGAACTTGGAAACATACGCTACATTCAAGACGCAACAGGAGGTTTAGCCCTTTTTGGAAATAATATTCGCAATATAAGAAGAGGCGATAGGGTAATTGCTACTGGAAAGTTGAAAGATTTTAATAACCTTCTAGAGTTAGACCCTGTAAATAGTTTTAGAGTTATTTCCAGCAACAATCCTCTGCCTCCGCCTCGAACTATTACTCCTAACTTAATGAATGAGTCCCTAGAATCACAACTTATCCGTATTGAAAATGCTACGATTCGCGAAGGCAACGGTACTAACCAATTTTCAGCCAATCAAACATACACTTTTGTAGCTTCTAATCAACAAGGTATTATCTATATTCGTAGTGGGCACCCTTTAGTAGGCACTTTAATTCCAACCTGCCCTGTAGACCTTGTGGGAATCAATTCCCAGTTCTATGATAACTATCAGCTGCTTCTACGCGATAGCGCCGATATTCAAATTCGCTGCCCCATATTCTTTACTCAACCCTTGGAGCCTACACAAATTAATACTAGTAACCTTACTTTAGAATGGCAAACCAATATTACAGGCACTTCCTTTATTCGCTATGGAAAAACTCCTAATCTGGAACTAGGAATAGTAGCAGCTAGAACTAATAATACTATCCACACCGTTAGCTTTTCTACTGAACCTGCCACCATTTATTATGTTCAAGCCTTTAGTATCACCAACCGAGATACTGCTAAATCACCGATAGAAGTTTTTGTCAGTAAGTCACTTTCTAGCGGCAAGATATTAGCTTATTTTAATCGTCCTGTAGATACTTCGGTTTCCACAGGTAAAAAGGCACAGGTATTACACCGCTCCATAGACGATACTCTTATTGCCTACATCCGAAGAGCTCGCCAAAGTATTGATATGGCTATCTATAATTTTAATAACGATGGAATTTCCAACATTTCTCAGGCCCTCAATGAGGCTTATCGGCGCGGAGTAAAAATACGAGTAATTCATGATGAAAGTACTTTTAGTAAGGGAGTAATGGACCTTTTTGGTGAAATTCCACGCTTAGGCCGACCTGAAGGTCGTGGAATTATGCACAATAAATTTATCATTTTTGATGCCGATGCTACCGATCCTAACCTTCCTATTGTTTGGACTGGCTCCACCAATCTTACTGATAAGCAAATTAATGAAGATGAAAATAATGTTATTATTATACAAGACCAATCCTTAGCTAAAGTTTTTAAACTAGAATTTGAGGAAATGTGGGGAAGTAACAGTTTAATGCCTAATCGTACTAATGCTAAATTTGGAGCCGAAAAAGTCAAAAACACGCCGCAGGTTCTAAATATTGGAGGCAAAAAAGTGGAATGCCACTTTAGCCCTACCGATGGAACAAATGCCAAAATCCTTTCTACTATTTCTGCTGCACGAAACTCTGCTTACGCAGCTATAATGGTTTTTACCCGAACTGAATTAAGCAACGCATTAATCAACCACCATAATAGTGGCAAGGACGTAAAAGTGATATTAAATGATACTTCTTCTGAGGCAGCCAGGAATGTATATTCTAGTTTAAGAAGAAGCCTGCAAAATAAGGCTCGTTTCCATTGCTTTCCAGAAATTTTTCATCACAAATACTTTATACGCGATCCTGAACCCAATAGTACCACCGCCGCTGTACTCACTGGCTCTCACAATTGGTCTGCTACCGCAGATAATTTTAACGATGAAAATACTTTAATTATCCACGACCAAGAAATAGCTAATCTTTATTACCAGGAATTTAGTCAAAGATTTAAAGACTTGGGTAATGATTGTCCACCCACCTTTTTGAGTGAAAGCCAAGAAAATAATTCTTTGTTCTCTATTTACCCTAATCCTAGTAATGGTTACTTTAATATTAATTTCAATTTAACTTCTTACCCCAAAGAACAATCGTATTTATTAAAAATAATAGACCCTCACGGGAAAGAAGCCTTTCAAAAAAACATATTTTTCCACAATACTCCCGGAACTCAAACTTTAGAACTAAACCTAAAACCTGGAATTTATATAATAACCTTCCAAACGGCACAGGGTATACACTATCAAAAAATACAAATTATTGAATAGTACTTTAGGACTTCTCTTTCCTAAGTTTCTTCCTTGCACAAGGAAAGCCCGCATTAAGCGGGTTTTCTTGTATAATATTTCTAAAGCAATTTAGTTTATTTTTAGTAATATTGTACCTAACTCCATGCTAGCTTTT
>JANWXU010000167.1 GCA_025057395.1 Bacteroidia bacterium
AGCAAAAAGAGCAATACTTTCTGCCCCTAAAGAAAACCCCGTCAAAACATTAAGCACCCTATGCATCAAACTGCCTGCTTGTATATCAGGATTGAAAAGCTGCAAAAAAAGGGCAAATAAACTTGCTAGCCCTAAAAGTGCCAAAGCCACTACCCCTAAGCCCATTACCGAACCACCAGCAAAAGAGATATCAAGGGCTTTACTCAAACTTATTTGCGCAGCGCGGGTGGTTCGTACATTAGCTAAAGTGGCAACTCGCATACCAATAAATCCCGCAGTAGCAGAAAGCACTGCACCGGTGATGAAACTACCAATAATAAGCGGCGAAGAAGTAGGATCTCCATAAGCCAAGATGCCTAACAAAATAGAAGCTATTATTACAAAAACACTTAATACCCGGTACTCCGCTTTCAAAAAAGACATTGCTCCTATAGCAATGCTTTTTGCAATCTTTTGCATCTTGGGGTCCCCCGCATCTTGTTTAGCAATCCAAGAAGAACGCCAATAAGTGAAAAGTAGCACTAAAATAGCTACAATTGGAACACTAAATAGTTTTAAATCCATAAGTTTTGGATAGCTTGAAAAAATGTAATGTCAAAATGAGTAAAATTGCATTTTCAGGGTTAAAATAAGCTACAAAACTATTAATATTACATTAATATTCGCAAAAATTAAGTATTAACAAGAAGAGTAGCGAGTCTATGCCAAACCAACTTTTTCGTATTAAGCCTATTGATCCCAATGCGGCTCAATCAAGTGATTTAAAGAGAGTACTAGGTAAATGGGGGCTCACTTTTTTAGGGATTGGAGCAATCATTGGAGCAGGAATTTTTGTTATGACGGGTAAGGCAGCAGGAGATCACGCTGGGCCCGCCCTTGCTATTTCTTTTATTATAGCAGGCATTGGATGTGGATTTTCGGGTTTATGTTATGCGGAATTTGCAGCTATGCTGCCCATTTCTGGAAGCGCTTATGCTTATGCTTATGCAACACTAGGAGAAATTATTGCATGGATCATTGGCTGGGCCCTAGTACTAGAATACTTATTTGCTGCCTCCACTGTTGCCGTAAGCTGGTCTGGCTACCTCACAAGCTTTTTAGGAGAGCATGGTATATACCTCCCTCAAATTATTGCTAAAGCCCCCATTATCTGGGATGATAAACTTGGATTTGTAGCAACAGGAAGCATCATTAATTTACCTGCTGTAGCCATCATCGCTTTGCTCACTTCCTTACTAGTAATAGGTATTAGCGAAAGCGCTAAAATGAACAATATCATTGTATTTATTAAAACTTCCGTAATCATCCTATTTATTCTTTTTGGATTTATCTATCTATTAGGAAATGGATTTGACAATTGGAAACCCTTCATTCCTGAAAATACAGGCGAGTTTGGTAAATTTGGGTGGAGTGGAATTCTTGCAGGTGCAGGAACAGTTTTTTTCGCCTACATCGGTTTTGATGCCGTTTCTACTGCGGCTCAGGAAGCCCGAAATCCACAAAAAGATATGCCCTTTGGCATATTAGTATCCCTAGCAATTTCTACCGTGCTCTATATTGGAGTATCTTTAGTACTTACAGGAGTTGTAAAATACGAAGAAATGAGCACCCAAGCCTTACAAAAACTTGCCGTCCACCAAGAGCCTATTGCTCTTGCTGTACAAAGAATGGTAGACTACATGGGTAGCAGCATGGCTTGGCTTGGTTTTTTTGTAAATTTAGGAGCGCTTGCCGGTTTAACTACCGTTATTCTAGTTATGCTAATGGGGCAGCCGCGCATTTTTTATTCAATGGCAAAAGACGGCTTATTACCTCCTATTTTTTCCAAGGTACATCCCCGCTACCAAACTCCCCATATAAACACTATGATAACAGGTGGAATAGCCATACTCCTGGCAGGAATTTTCCCCATTGGCATTTTAGGTGATTTAGTTGTTTTAGGCACGTTATTAGCTTTTACAATTGTAAGTATTGGAGTAATTATTCTACGTAAAAAAAATCCCGAAGCTTATCGCCCTTTCAAAGTGCCTTTCGTTCCAGTTGTGCCAGCATTAGGAGCGGCTATTTGTGTTCTTTTAATGCTTTCCAAAGAACCTATTGCATGGGTAATATTTTTAGGGTGGATGGCAATAGGACTAACTATTTATTTTGCCTATGGAAATAAAAATAGCCGACTAAAAGACTCCTGAAGATATACATAAAACTTTAATAAAAAGCAGACCCTAAAATTTTAGTAGTCTGCTTTTTACTTTTTATGTTAATTAGTAATGTTAGGGTTAAATAATTTGGATAGGTCTCCTTTTCAAGGGCTTTTTTTCCTTCTAAGCTTTTGCATTGGAAGCATACTAGGTTACTCTTTTTGGCCAAAAGCCTTCCGAATTGGAAAGTGGCAAATTAAAAAATCTGAAGCAGCAAGCTGGTTCTCTTCCTCGCGGCTACAGCCTACTCAAAATACATCCCGCTCTCTGCATAATGGTGCTCAATTTTTTACTAGGCCCCGATCTACTATAGCTTATGAATATTTAACACCTGATACATCTGACATTTCGATTATTGATACTTCCAAGCAACGGATTCTTCTAACTGGCGATTCAATGACAGAAAGACTACTTTTTCCCCTTATTCACTATTGCCGCTATAATCAGCACGAATTTTTAGCTGTACCTATCTATAGCTCCACTACCCAAAGCCTTTCTCAAAGTGATACCCTTGATAAACTCATTACTCAATTTCAGCCTACTATTATCCTTTTAACTTTAGGTTCAAACGAACTTTTTATTCCTAAAATTAAAACTGAACGTGCTACTTACGTAGAAATGATTTTGAAAAAATTCAAAAACCGTAAATTTATATGGATAGGTCCCCCCAATTGGGCGAAAGATACGGGTATTAATGATTTAATCCTAGAATACGTCGGAAAGGGCCGCTTTTTTGATTCTCGTAATCTTACTTTAGCCCGAGATAGAGACGGTGCCCATCCTACTTTTGCAGCAGGCAAAATATGGGCAGATACCCTAGCTCGCTGGGTTATGCATCATTCTAAATACAAAATCCGCCTGAGAAAACCCCCCTACTTATAAAATTCAAGATTGTATTTTATTACTTCCTTTCTATTACTCTTCCTGCAATGCACTCCAAGACTCTTGCAGGAAAACGTTGAATAAGAGGATAATCATGGGTTGCCATTAATACTGCGGTACCATTACGATTAATTTTTTGTAATAACTCCATAATATGAAGAGTAATTTCCGGGTCTAAGTTACCCGTGGGTTCATCAGCTAGCAAAATAATAGGTTCATTTATAAGCGCTCGTGCAATAGCTGTACGCTGCTGTTCGCCCCCCGATAATTGATGAGGGTAATAATGGATCTTAGTAGCCAGGCCTACTTGCATTAGTAATTCTGCAATACGCTCTTTGATTTTCTTAGAATTTTTCCAGCCGGTAGCCCGCATCACAAAAGCTAAATTTTCCGCCACCGTACGATCTGGCAAAAGCTGAAAATCCTGAAAAACAATACCTAATTGGCGCCGCAAAAAAGGAATATTCTTGCGCTCAATACAAGCTAAGTCAAAATGACGCACCCTTACCTCTCCTGCCACGGGGCGAAGGTCTCCGAAGATAACGCGTAATAAACTACTTTTGCCCGCTCCTGTTTTGCCAATTAAATAGACCCATTCTCCTTTATGAATCTGAAAACTAACATTCTCTAAAATAGTTTTTTGCCGAATTTGAATATGTACATTCTTAAATTCTACAATTACGTCGCTCCATTGAGCCGTCATACTTCCAGAGTAATAGGAGTAATTTTGCCAAAGGGTATGTTTTCAGTCATTTTTTCTAGTTGTACGAAAATTTCCTTGGAGACATCCGGCTTATTTAATTCCATCCTTCCGGCTCGAAAATAGCCAATAAGAGTAAAATTTTCATCTCGCACTTGAATATAATCTGGAATTTTAGCTATTCCTTTTACCTTAAGAACATAAAATATTTTCTGTGGCATACTTATAAAGCTTAATATGGCAAAACACAAATATTTTAATTTTTCAGTAAAAAATAAAAAGGAGCCCCCTTAGGAGCTCCTTCACTTACTATGAAAAATACACTTTACTGCTTAATAACTTTAATCATTTGCTTTTGGTTCCCTAAGCTAATACCTACTAAATAGAGCCCTTGCGATTCTGGCAAGGAGAAGTATTGACTACCAACAGTTTTCAATATATTTCCTTCTAGCTGCAATTGCAAAGGCTCGCTATGCAAAAGACGACCCTGTAAATCGAAAATCTGTAAAATAGCTTCATTTTGCATTACCTCTAGTGCATGCTCTAAACTTATTTCAATTTCAAAAATGCCATTAGTAGGATTAGGATAAAGGGTAGCTTTCCAAGTTAGCTGTGGTTTTACTTCTTCTGATTCTTCTGAAAGTAGGCGCAAGGTAGGTGCCCGATACGTAACAATTGGGGAATATTCAGAAAAAGTACCAACACTTGGAGAACATGCGGTACAATTAGCCCGAACCCGCACCTGGTATTCAGAAGCCGGCTGTAAGCCCCTCAATTCATATCGAGAAAAAGCACTAGTTGCCAACTCTACCTGCCAATTAGGACTACCTAGAGGACGATATTCAATAACATAACACCCTGTAAAACCAGGAATTGCCTCCCAATTCAATAGGGCAGTAGTAGGATTAATTGTATTCACATAAACTGAACCCGGAACCCGACAACTAGCGGGACTAATACGCGTACGAAAAGTTACAACATCTGAAGCTATTTCAGTACCCCTACCACAAATACTAATAACTCGCACTTGATAGAGAGTATTATTTTGGAGATTTTGTAGCAGCGTATCAGTTCCCAAAATAAGTCCTGTAGAGCTCCACGCCTGGGCTCCTTGTACACGGTATTCCACTCGATAACGTGTTTGTGAGCTACTTGCCGCTATCCAACTCACAAAAGCTTGGCTAGTAGTAACTTGAGAAATTACAAGTGCCGAAGCAGGGAAATAATTAGAAACACTTACATCAATGGTGGCTACACAACGGCTGCCTACCTCACGAGCATATACCGTATAGTTACCTGCGGCTAACTGAGTAAAAGTTCCATTTCTTTGGTATACTTGCCCATCTAAAGAATATTCTATAACTGCCGTAGGCTTACCTTCCAAAATTGCAGTAGCCAAAATTTGACCATCATTAGTAGTAGGGCAGCTTACTCCTACGGTATTTACATTTAATATAGGCCGTGGCAAATCTTCGCGCAAACCTACTGTAAAAGTGGTCTCTGCCTGGCAGGCTGCAGCATCAATTACTAGAAGGCGGTAATCTCCAGGAGCAAGATTATTTAGCGCATTAGTAGTAGCTCCATTTTCCCACACATACTGGTAAGGCTCTCTTCCTCCTACTGCCCTTACTAAAATAGAACCATCATTTAGGCAGCCTGCATTGCGTAAAAATACAAGCTGTACCGTAGGAAGGGGAGGCGAAGTAATACTAAAACTTTGTCTAGCTATGCAACCCCTACTATCTCGAACAAAATATTGATAGGTTCCAATCCCTTGATTTTGCTCCAATACACAATTACCTGGCGTAGAAACAAGAGTAGTTTCCTGACTTTCAGCATAATAAAATTGATATGGAGCTGTTCCGCCGCTTATGTTAATACAAATTTTTGCTTTACTATCAGGCAAACAAGCCAAAAGTTGTGTAATAGTAAAAGTAGTAGTAAGCAAAGGCGGCTCTACAATATTCAGAGTATCACGACGAGTGCATCCATTAATATCTCGCGTAGTTACTACATAAGTTCCTTTAGCAACGGTATTACGAATAGGGCTCTCTATACCATCTTGCCAAGTAAACACGTAAGGAGAAGTTCCGCCTGTGGCACTCAATAGAACTCTGGCATCATTTGCACCAAAGCAAGATATAGGTTGTATATCCCCTACAAGGCGCAATGGATTAGGTTCTGTAAGAGTAAAATCTACCAGCTCCAAATTTCCTACAAAATCACTAACTAAAAGTTGATAGGTTCCTGCCCTTAAATTCTGAATTAAAGGAGTGGTAGCACTAAAACCATTAGGGCCGCTCCACTCATACTGATAAGGGGGTAGGCCACCAGTTACTTGCGCCATTAGAGAGCCATTACTTGCACCAAAACAAGTTGGACGCTGAGCAAGAATAGATACTGTTATTGGTGGCTGCGTACCTACCGTATAAGTGTAAGTAGAAACACAGCCATTACCATTTGTAAGCGTAAGTGTATAAGTACCCGCCCTTAAACCACTAATGCTAGCAGTAGTAGCACTAAAGTTTGAAGGTCCACCCCAAGCATACCGAACAGGTGCCACACTTTGACTTAAAGTAACATTAATAGAGCCATCATTACGACCAGGACGACTTGTAGGCGTAATAGTAGCAGTAGCTATAGCAATAGGGTTTACTTCCGCAAGTAATACCAAAGGCAAAGAAGTGCAACCATTTAAAATAGCTGTGGCCGAATATACTCCTTCTGCAGCTTCTGTTAGTTCATTAATTTGGGTATTAGGTAAGGTACTGCTAAAGTTATTAGGCCCCCGCCATAAATATTGTAGGTTATTCTGCGGATTTAGTATTGTTAAAGATAAAGTTTGACCTACACAAATAGGAGAAGAAAGAGTAGCAATAGGCGAATTAGGTGTAGGGTTCACAGTTATAGAAATACTTTCGCTGCGCTCTGGACAGCCTGGTGTTCGAACAGTAAGAGTATAATTTCCACCGTCTGCAAAAGCAATATTTTGACGAACCACATTTTGAGTACTAGCGCTAAAACGATTCGGACCTGTCCAATTAAAAATAGCACCTTTGGGCTGAGAATTGGCAAAAAGCTCTAAGCTACCATTTTGGCACACGCGAGCAGGATTTGAAGTTATTTGTATAGGCAATGGAGGTTCATTAACCTCAACATTCACTGTTTGAGTAACAGTAGGACAATTCGGATAATTGATAATTACAGTATATACTCCCGCCTGAGAAGTTGAAATTTGAGTAATAATCGGATTTTGCAAAGTAGAACTAAAACTTGCAGGACCACTCCAATTATAAGCAGCACCAGCTAAAGTAGGAGCTACTAAACGCAAAGAATTACCTACACAAACAGGACTATTACTTGTAGAAGCTGGAGCAATACGAGGATTAATAATAACATTGCTTGTTTGTGTGGAAATACAGCCATTTAAGCTTACAGTTAAGGTATAAGTACCGGTTGCATTTAGCCCAATAGATGGAAAAGCCCCTTGGGGTTCTGTAGTAGTAACACTAAAATTATTGGGACCTCGCCATATATATGTAGCATTAGTGATAGG
>JANWXU010000168.1 GCA_025057395.1 Bacteroidia bacterium
TTTCGTATTACAAACTTGGAACCAGAAACTGAGTATCAAGCTGCTCTTTTTATAAATTGTGCTGATGGAAGACGTATAGCAGTTGCTAATACTACTTTTCGCACCCGACCTATTGTAAAAGAAGGCTTTTGTGCAATACCTACTAATTTAAGAATCTTGCCCTTATCGACTAGTAGTGTAGAATTGCGTTGGAATCCTAACGAGGGCAATGCGAGATGTTATATTATTATGGCGGGTCCTTTAGATATTCCTTCCCAAAACTGGCAGCGCTATATTGTGCCACATCCAAATTATAAATTGGTATTGCAAAATTTAACTCCACAGCGGCGCTATGGTTTTGCTATTGCTACTAATTGTACCGAATGTGAAGCGAGTACAGGAGTACGTACACCCTACTCACCAATTGTCATTTTTATGACTGCTAACAATACAAGGGAGGTAGCGGAAGTCAAACAAAAATCTTGTGAATTCTTGAACTTTTCCTTATGGCCTAATCCTAATAAAGGAAATTTCGAAATTGCTGTTGAAGGATCTATAAGTGGAAAGTTGGTTTTGAAGGTAATTGATCTACAAGGAAAAGTTCTTTGGCAAGAACAAAAAGTAGTGGAGACTAGCTACTTTGTTCAGCAAGTCGAGTTAGATGAGTTACTACCAGGGATGTATATTTTTGAAATACATGCTGATGGACATACCCGAAGGCTAAAATTTATTCGAGAATAGAGAAAATAGGGGATTTTTAATCCCCTATTTTTGTTAAAGATAAACTTTTTATGCCACAAGATTTTGATAAAGTTTTCAGGCAAAACATAGAGGTAATTTGTCCTGTTTTAATTAAGCGAGTTATTGGTCTGGAATACGTAACTTTGGAAGAAATACCCGATGATTTACAAGTGACTTTAGAAAGACGACCTGATTTTCTGAAACTTGTACACACTTCTAACAAACCGATCATTTTACAAATCGAAATTCAAACCGAAGATGACCCTAAAATGGTATATCGCTTGCATGAATATTGTGGTATTCTTTCTAGAAAATATGAGCTGGAAGTTCAGCAGTATGTGGTCTATATTGGTAAGAAGAGGCCGAGAATGCCACTTTCGATTAGTGGTCGAAGGTGGTACTTTTCTTTTGATTTAATTGATTTTTATGAGCTAGATTATTCAGAGTTTGTGGGTTGTGGTACTCCTGAGGAAGTTATATTAGGAATTTTAGCTAATTTTGGAGAAAAGGCAGCGCAAGAAGTAGCTTGGGAAATAATAACCCAATTGCGCTCAATTACTTGCACAAAAGCAGAATTTGAAAAATATGTAAAACAATTGGAAGTACTATCAAAATTACGTAACTTACAAGAGTTGATAGTTACTACTTTAGAAGCTATGGCTTTACAATATGACTTAGAAACAGATATTAGATACCAGCAAGGAATTGAGAAGGGTAGAGCTGAGGGTAAAATAGAGGGCAAAATAGAGGGTAAAATGGAAGGTAAAGTAGAAGATGCAATTAATGCTATTCAGTTGGGACTAAGCGATGAGTTAATAGCGCGCATTACTAATTTGCCTATAGAACAAATTCAGGTACTACGAAAGGAGAGCAACAACTTAAAACTATAATAAATTTATTTTCACAAAAGTCACTTTTCTTTTTGTGTATAGAGGCGGAGTTGAGCTTTAGTTAGACCAATTACTACTAAATCTATCTCTTCTCCAGGGTCACGGAAATCGAAGTGATTACGCCAAGAAGCTATTATATTAGGATCTTTTTGGGAGTATAAGTCTGCAAAATCTTTATTGCAATATACATGAAATCGCATGCAAATTAGCTCTTTGCTATCCATGAAAGAAAGGTAGGGCTCTATGTAGAAATCTTTTCTATTTGTATAAGCATACAATCTGTTATAGATCATTTTCATTACCGAATCGCGATTAACGCCCCAGTCTAAGCCGTCTACTCCAATTGCAAAATACCCATCATATTCGTAGGGCTTAATGTCGTGATAAAAATAGACGTCTGTTTTTTTTTCCAATGCACGAATAGTATAACGAAGTTGATATAAGTCCTTAAATCCTATGCTTGCCCACGGTAATTTTTGGTAATAAAGTTTATATTTAGTAAGGTATTCGGGGGCAAAAGTATAGGAAAGAACACCATCGGTGATATAATTGCAATACAAATTAATTTTTAGAGTTTTTATCAATTTATGGTTACAATAAAACTTTAGAGCATAATGCCATTCGCAATAATCTTCGAAAAAAGGGCGTACTTCCCATTCTTGCTGCATTTTTTTTAGAATATTTTTATCTTTTATTACGAAAGTAGATAATTCTTCTTGAATAGGGTGCATTCTGTAATTAAAAAGCTTTACAGCAGCTACTTCCCAAATGCCTTGCTCAAAATTGAATTGAGATAAAATTTTATAAGCCTTTAAATTGCACCACGGAGCTATAATCAATCCTAGCAATAGAATCCACTTGCTAGTTTTTAATTTGCATACGTAACAAGAACACATTTTAGGGCAAACTGAAATTTGGAATTTCAAAGTAAGCAAAATAAATGCATAGGTAGGTGAAACTTGGAAAGTTATACTGCCCAAAAAGCTGTTGAAAAGATATTACTTGTTAATTAGTTACGTAATATTTTTAGGGTATACGTGCTTTTCTGAGAAGTTGTTATTTTTAGAAAGTAAAAAGACTGACTAAAAGACGGAAGTTGGTATGTAAACGTACCCGGCGCTAAATCAAATACTTGTGACCAAAGCAGCCTTCCTGTTACATCCCAGATACTTAGTTCGTGTTTACCTGCGCTTGTAACTTCATATTGCACGGTAGCACTTTCATAATAAGAGCTAGGGTTAGGATAAACCAAAAATTGTGGCGTTTGGTATTCTGCGGGAGAAGTGTTTAACCACAAAGCATAGCCTGTGCGTTCTAGATTTTCTTCAGTATATATGTACTTGCGGTCTACTTGGCCCGCTTGTTCGCAAGTACGATGTAAAGCAGCATGCATTCTGCGTACTTGCCCTGGGGTAAAGCGGAACATGCATTCATCTGGTGTGTAGTCCATATAATTTTCAGTCATATCAGGATAGTCAATAGGTATTTCAACACAAGTGTTTCTGCCTCCGGGTCTTAGGCAAGCATAATTAGCAATAGCACTAGGAGGCGTATCACAAACAAAATCGCCGTATAATTCACAATCTGGTTCTCCTAACGACCCGCCGTAGCAGCCATTAAATGTGTGGTGTAAGTCTAGCCAGTGCCCTACCTCATGGGTAGTAGTACGCCCTTTGTTGTAGCGTGGGTTTAGATTATTACCAATCCTACCAAAATTGCTAGCGGCTACTACAATGCCATCAATTTCTTTTTGGGAGCACGTATACCAAGCATATCCTAAAGTATTATTACAGATACTTTTTACTACCCATATATTCAGATACCTTTCGGGGGGCCAGCGTATTAGGCCTTTAAGTTGGGCTTCTGTAGAGCCCTCATTAGCACCGCTAGGGCAATGCTCAGTATATGGAGACTGTGTACGAGTAATGCCACGAGTAGGATTGCCATCTGGGTCTTTGCGAGCGAGAAAAAACTCAATTTGTGCATAAGCACCCCCTTGCCCTCCCGGGGTTCCGGCAATAGCTAGAAAATCTTCATTAAGCACTTGAATTTGGCTCCATACCTGCTCATCTGAAATATTTTCTGGGCCATTATTGTGAATAATATGTACTACTACAGGTATTATATACTTAGTACGCTGAGTTTTATCTGCCTGTGCATGCGAAAAGTTTTTAACAAAATAGTTAAATCTTTCTAATTGATGCCAAAGAGTGGGGTCTTGGGCAGCTCTTTGGTAGAAAAGTTCGTCAGTTAAACAATGTTGAGCAAAAAGTAAATTAATCATCAGGCTATTCCAAAAGATTATTAAAAAAGCTAGTAAAGAAGCTTTAGAGAACATATTTTTTCCCCTAATTTTAGAATAAAAAGTTAATTCATGTACATGACATTTTTAACGGCTTCTATTATTCGTTTAGGGTTAGGCAAATAAGCTTCTACAAGTGTAGGTGCATAAGGCAAAGGCGTATCACGGCCCGTAACTCTTAAGATAGGTGCATCCAAATAATCAAAAGCTTTCCTTTGAACCATATATGCAACTTCGGTAGCAATACATCCTAATGGCCAAGACTCTTCTACAATTACGCAACGATTAGTTTTTTTAACAGATTGAATTACAGTATCATAATCAATAGGGCGGAGGGTTCTAAGGTCTATCATTTCGGCATCTACCCCCATTTTTTCTAGCTCTTGGCAGGCCGCAAGCGCTTGGTGCACCATTTTACCAAAGGAGACAATTGTTACGTCTTTTCCTTCTCGTTTAATATCCGCTTTTCCTAAAGGAATTAGGTATTCTTCTTCGGGTACTTCTCCCTTCATGCTGTACATTAATTCAGATTCCATAAATACTACTGGGTTTTCATTGCGAATAGCAGATTTTAGAAGTCCCTTTGCATCGTAAGGGGTACTAGGACTTACTACTATAAGGCCTGGGGTATTGGCATACCAGTTTTCAAAAGATTGAGAGTGTTGCTGCGCTAATTGACCCGCAGAGCCACTGGGTCCTCGGAAGACGATTGGGCAAGAGTATTGACCTCCACTCATGGAAAGCATTTTAGCGGCGCTATTTACTACTTGATCGATAGCTAAAAGTGCAAAGTTAAAAGTCATGTATTCTATAATAGGTCTTAGTCCTACCATAGCCGCCCCTACCCCAATGCTCGCAAATCCTAACTCGGAAATTGGTGTATCAATTACCCTTTCAGGGCCGAACATGGCTAGCATTCCCTCTGTTACTTTGTAGGCGCCATTATACTCTGCTACTTCTTCTCCCATAATAAAAATCCGCTCATCGCGCTTCATCTCTTCAACCATCGCCTCCCGTAAGGCTTCTCGAAATTGAATTTGCCGCATGTTATGAATGTTATTTTATTTCAAAGATAAAAATAAATTTGCTTAGTTTAGTTGGAATTACATAAGAAAAATACTTTACAAAACTAGCTTAGGAAAAATTTAAAATCGTATCGGTTAATCCTAAATAGTTTAACAATTTGTCAATATATAATTGTGGTTATTGCAGAGGAATTTATTTTGTTAGCTTTACTATCTAGAATAAATGCAAAGAAATGCATATGAAATTATAGTATGGGCAAGTAAGCAAGTAAAAGAATGGTTGATTACAGAAATAGAAAGTATTCAAACAAGCGGCTTTGTAATTAGGGAGATAGATAATTTACTGAGCTTACAGGCTGCTTTTCTTAGCCCTTTGCCCGTCGTTATATTCGTTTCTCCCGCCAAAGAATATGCTTTTCATGCGCTACTTGAAAGCTTTTATCCTCAAATTACACCTAGTCGATGGCCTCTAATTTGCTGTTTTGAAGAAGTGGATAGTACAGAATTAAAGAAGTTACAAGAAATTGGTATACAGATCTTTCTACTAGTAGGAGAAAGCCAAAAACTTCAACTGCTTTTGAATTATTATGCTACTTGTTTTCAACTAGATGTTCCTATTGATTTTCGCCATCGCTATAATTTTTTTAGAGTTTTGCAAGCTGAGAAGGAATATGGCGTGGGGGAACAACAATCTATTAAATCCTTAGTTTTGAAAAGGATTTCTTCTTTTATAGAAAGTATAGATTCTAATCCAGAACCTCCAGTAGAATTTGAACCTAATAAGTACTTGCTAGCTAGCATTCTTCCTGATAATACCGATAACTTCTCAAATGAAGGCAATAAACAATTTCTTATTTGGAGAGCCGAAGAAGTATGGTACCAAAGTGAAGTGAGTCATACTAGCTTCTATGCGAGTATTCTTTTGAATAATGATCAACCACTTTTTGTAATTCAGTGTAACTTTTGTTCTCTGTTTCATCAACAGCCATTGCTACCATTAGGCATAAGTATTTGGAATGCCAAAGACCATTCTTGTATGGCGGCTAACACTGCTTTTCATTTTTATTCTCGATTATTTATTTCTTATGATGCTTTAGATATTTCAAATCTTACTAGCTGTATTTCTCGACTTTTATTTTTTGAAAAGCCTAATGCAGAATATATTATTCAAACTATAAATGAACTTTGTTTTGAACGATCCTCTCATGCTTTTTACCTTTACCATGTTTCTTGTTTTCAGCCCTACTGCTTTTATTTTGAATATCAACTTCAAAAAGATAGCGAACCTGTTATTATTTGGCTAATTCAGCCATTAGATAGCAATCTAATAATTTGGTCTCCTATACAATCGACAATAGAGGCTTCTAGTTCTCCCTATGCGCAGCTTTATGAAAATGCGCCCGAGGCTGTTTTTTGGGTAGATGGGATTAGTCAGTTGATTTTAGACTGTAATTCCATGGCTATCTCTCTTTTTGGAGCTCAAAGTAAAAACCAATTAACTAAGATATGGGGAACTCTTTTGCATAAGGAGCCTGAAAACTTCCCTAGAATTACAGAAATAAATACCGCACAAACGGAGGGAAAGCTAGTAGTGAATGTGGAATATAAAACTTTTCAGGGAAATACCTTTTGGGGGAACCTAATTTCTCAATCTTTTCTTTACCAACAAAAGTTTCCTTACTTCATAGTTTGGGTTAGAGACGTGAGCCGTAATTACTATTTGGAGTTGGTACAATTTCAGTTGGCTATGCATCTTAATTTAGTTTTGGAGGCTTCAGGGGCTACCTTTTGGGAATGGAACCCAGAAAGTAACGAGTTTTATTACAGTCAGGGGTTATTAGCACTTTTTGAGTTAGAAAGTAAAAATTTACCTATAGAGTTTTCCTTTCGAGAATTGTATATCTATCCAGAGGATAAAGCCCTAGTTGCATCTTGCATCGCACAAATCCTAAGTGGAGAAAAAACAACTTTAACTCTTGAGTATCGAATTCTTACAAAGAAGCGTAACTTAAAATGGATTGTAGAAACTTTGCAAGTTTTTAATCAACTAACAAATTCTTCTAGAATTTGTGGAATTATTCAAGATATTACAGATAGAAAAATTAGAGAAAAAAAAGAGGCTGAACATCAGTTACTTTTATTAAAAGCTATTCTTCAAGGAGAAGAACAGGAGCGAATGCGTATTTCCCAAGAGTTGCATGATGGTTTAGGTCAACAGTTGCAGACCGTTTTGCTTCGATATGCATTGATTGTTAAAAAGCTTAATAAACAAGAGTTTCCAACTAAAGAATCTTTGGATTATTTAACAACGTTAATCAATGAAACGGCAGAAGAGACGCGAAGAATCTCCCACAATCTTTCCCCTATGGTTTTAGAAAAATATTCTTTGT
>JANWXU010000169.1 GCA_025057395.1 Bacteroidia bacterium
TTTCGAAAAGCTTCTCTATCTTCTGTAGTTTGAATTGCTTGTACATCTGCACCAATAATTTGAACACCATATTGTTTCCATAAGCCTGCACGCTCACATTCTATGCAAAGATTAAGGGCAGTTTGTCCGCCCATCGTAGGAAGCACTGCATCAATACGATTGTTAGCAAGAATTTTTTGTATAGAAAAGCGATTTAATGGCTCTAGATAAACATGGTCGGCAGTGCTAGGATCGGTCATAATGGTAGCTGGATTGGAATTTATAAGGTGCACTTTTATGCCTTCTTCTTTTAAGGCGCGTGCAGCCTGGGTTCCGGAGTAGTCAAATTCACAAGCTTGACCAATAATAATAGGACCACTTCCTATTATCAAAACTGAATTAATGGCTTTATTTCGAGGCATAGTGATGCAAAAATAAATGAATTGTGCACATGCTAGCGAAAAAGCTAATAGCTTGTATTTAGTATTTAGTATACTTAACCTTAGGGCCTTGGAAGGGGGATATGTTGCCCTAAAAAATTGTATTTTTACTGTAGCAATCAATTAAATTCTTAAAGGCTTGATTTCAGCAATAGGTAGTTTTTTTATTAGCTTTCCCTGGCCAAGAGCCCTATTATTTTTACTCGCTCTGGTAACTTTTTTTCCTTTTTTAGGAAAAGTCCACTTGTTTGACTGGGATGAGGTGAATTTTGCAGAGTGTGCTCGGGAAATGCTGGTACTACAGGATTTTTCTCGAATATATATCGATTATAAACCCTTTTGGGAAAAGCCTCCCTTCTTTTTTTGGTTGCAGGCATTAAGTATGCAGCTTTTTGGTGTAAATGAATTTGCAGCTCGCTTTCCTAATGCCGTGTGTGGTTTGGTGACTTTGCAATATTTATTTTGGCTGGGTAAAAAAATTAGCGGTTCAATTTTAGGCTTATTTTGGGCGCTTGCTTATTGGGGGTCTTTTTTGCCGCACTTTTACTTCAAAACTGCAATTATAGACCCTTTTTTTAATCTATTTATTATCATGGGGCTAACAGGGCTTCTAATTTTTTATTGGAAGCAGCGGCAGTATGAAGGTTCGGAAGTATTTAAGTTCCCTGGATGGATTTATTTGGTAGCCGGGGGAATTGCCCTAGGATTGGCTTTTTTAACAAAAGGGCAAGTCGCACTGATGCTTGTGTTTTTGTGTTTACTCGTATATTGGACAAAAGTACGCTTCAAGGCTTTCATTGCTCCAGCAGCTTTAATTTTTTATTTTTCAATTAGTATACTCGTTTTTTTAGCTTGGTTTGGTTTGGAATATGCTAAAAATGGTATTTGGTTTTTAGAAGAATTTATTAAGTATCAATATCGGCTGTTTTCTACGGAAGATGCGGGCCATGGTGGTTTTTGGGGATATCATTTTGTAGTTATTTTAGTGGGTTGTTTTCCCTCCTCAGTTTGGGCTTTAAGAGAACTTTTAGCCAGTACTTCTGGAAGTCGTGTAGATAGAAATTTTCAGCAATGGATGGTTATTTTATTAGGAGTAGTGCTAGTTTTATTTTCTATTGTGCAGTCTAAGATCATTCACTATTCTTCTTTGGCTTATTTCCCTGTTACTTTTTTAGCTGCTCGTTTTTTAGAGTGGCACTTTAATAAGTTACAAGAACGTCAATCTTCTGTAGGAGCTTTTTTATCTCGTCTTCGTGATAACACTGATGATCAGAGTTTTTCTATGCCGCGTTGGCAAAATTTCTTTTTATTAGGGATAGGGATAATATGGGGTATTGCTCTTTTAGGGTTGCCAGCAGTTGGCTTGTTCAGGGATCAGGTTATTCCTTACATAAAAGATCCTTTTGCAGTAGCCAATTTGAAGGCTTCTGTTTCATGGAATGAATTAAATTTTTTGACCGGTATTTTTTTCATTGCTTTTGTGGTCATTATCTATAGTCTATGCGCTAGGGCTAGGGTGGTAAGTGCTGCTTTATTTAGCTTTATAGTTTGTGCTTTTTTTGTAAACCTTATACTTTATCAGTTTGCACCTAAAATCGAAAAACACATACAGGGAAGCGTCATAGGTTTTTATAAAAGTTTACGAGGCAAAAATTGCTATGTAAAAACTTTGCACTTTAAGAGTTATGCTCATTATTTTTACTCACAATTTCCTGTTCCTAAGCACCCTGAATATTATCAGTATTTAGATAATCCTAAAAAAAATCAGGAGCATTTAGATAAGTGGCTGCTTTTTGGAAACATAGATAGAGACGTATACTTTGTTACCAAAATTACGCATGCTGAAACGTATAAAAAATGGAAAGGTTTACACTTAATTTTTGAGAAAAACGGATTTTGTATTTTTTTACGGAAAAAAGATACACAAGTACATCCTGCATAATATTTAACTTATATATTGTTAGATGACAAGATTAATAATTTTTTGGGGAACTATTATTACTTTTTTTATACTCTGTCCTTGCACATATTTTTGAAGTTCAGGAGCTGTTATTACTGCTTTTTCAATTTCTTCTTTTTCTAAGTTCAAGGGCAGTAGGAGTTTAGCCCTTAACTTTCCATTTATTGAAACTGGATATTCAAAATGCGTTTCTTCTAGGTAGCGGGGATCCCACTTAGGATAGCTTGCTTCAAAGATTGAAGGAGAATTATCTAATCTATGCCAAAGTTCCTCAGCTAAATGCGGCGCAAAAGGTGCTAGGACTACTAGAATAGGTTCTAGGATAGCCCTTTTGTGACATTTTAAGCGATGCATTTCATTAGTAAATATCATAAATTGAGGAACAGCAGTATTAAAAGAAAGTCTTTCAATATCTTCACTTACTTTTTTGATGGTTTGATGCAGCCATTTGTATTCTTCAAAAGTAGGTTCTTCTTCTGTAATAAGTAAATTGTCTTTATCATCCAAGTATAGGCTATAAAATTTTCGAAGAAAGTTGGCTACCCCGCTAATACCTTGGGTATTCCATGGTTTGTGCTGCTCTAAAGGACCCAGAAACATTTCGTAGAGTCGAAAGGTATCGCTACCGTACTTTTGACAAATTTCATCAGGATTAACTACATTATGAAGTGATTTTGACATTTTTTCAATTTGTACACCGCAAATGTATTCTCCATTTTCCAGGATAAAAGTGGCGTCTTTGTAATCTGGGCGCCATTGCTTAAAAGCTTCAATATCTAGGCGATCTTCGTAAGTAAGGTTAATATCTACGTGTATAGGAATAACTTCTTTGCCTTCAATTTGAGTTGCGGGGATAAACGTGTTACTATCTTTTAACTTGTAGGCGATATTGGACCTTCCTTGGATCATTCCTTGATTAACTAGTTTTTTGAAAGGCTCCTGTACTGTGCAGTGCCCAAGGTCGTAGAGAAATTTTGTCCAAAAGCGTGCATACAATAAATGTCCTACGGCATGTTCTGAGCCACCAATGTATAAATCTACAGGCATCCAATATTTTTGCTTTTCTAAGCTACAAAAATAGTCGGTGTTTAGAGGGTCTAGGTAGCGTAAAAAGTACCAGCTTGAACCTGCCCAGCCAGGCATAGTATTTGTCTCTCTTTTTTTGCCATCGGGTAAATTTACCCAGTCTGTTAAGGCGGCGAGTGGGGATTCTCCTGTACCTGTAGGCTTGTAGGATTGAACGGGGGGCAATACTATAGGAAGTTCTTTTTCGCTAAGGGCTATAGGAGTATCACCATCAAAAACAATTGGGAAAGGTTCGCCCCAATATCGCTGTCTTGAAAATATGGCGTCTCGCAAGCGATAGGTAATTTTAGATTTCCCTAATTTTCTACGCTCGAGCTCATTAATAATGCGCTCAATTGCTTGCGTTACATTTAAGCCATTGAGAAAATCTGAGTTGATAAGAGTACCCTCTTTGTTTTCATTAGCTCCTTGTTCAATATCAGTACCTTCGATAACCGGGATAATAGGGAGCTTAAAAAATTGGGCAAAGACGTAGTCACGGCTATCATGAGCTGGAACTGCCATAATAGCACCCGTACCATAACCCATTAATACATAATCGGCTATGTAAATGGGCAAAAGAGTACCTCTAAAAGGATGGATAGCATAAGCGCCGGTAAAAGCTCCACTTACCTTTTGGGTTTCAGCTAATCTTTCTCTTTCGGAGCGAGCATTGATTTTTTGAAGGTATGCACTTATTTCTTCCCTTTGCGTTTCAGTTGTTAGTACGGGTACTAGTGGATGTTCAGGTGCCAGCACCATAAATGTTACCCCAAAGATAGTATCAGGACGAGTAGTGAAAATAGTAAGTTTTTCGTTATGCCCTTGTAGAGCAAAGTTTATAATCGCTCCCCTGGATTTACCAATCCAGTTTTTTTGCATTTCGATAATCGAAGTAGGCCAATCTAAAAGGTCAAGGTCTTGAAGAAGGCGTTCAGCGTATGCAGTAATTCTTAAAAACCATTGTCGCATTGGAATTCTCTCTACAGGGTGCCCTCCCCTTTCTGAAACACCGTCTTTTACTTCTTCGTTGGCAAGTACGGTACCTAATGCTGGGCACCAATTCACAATTGCGTAAGATTGATATGCAAGACGGTAGTGAGATAAAAATTCTTCTTTTTCCTTGTAGCTAAGAGATCGCCATTCTTGTGCACTTAGTGGTTTTTCGTTAGTTGTGGCAGCTTCTAAATTATCGGTACCGTAGTTTTCAAGGTGTTGAATAAGGGTGGTGATAGGCTCTGCTTTTTGATTTTTTTGATTATACCACGAATTAAAAAATTGTAAAAATATCCATTGAGTCCAGCGGTAGTAGGAAGGATCACAGGTGCGAATATCTGTGTTAGGGGTGTATATTAAGCCTAATAATTCGAGTTGTTCTTGGTAACGTTGGATATTTTTTTCAGTGGTTACTGCGGGGTGAGTACCTGTTTGAATAGCATAATTTTCTGCCGGTAGGCCAAATGCATCAAAGCCCATAGGGTGCAGCACATTAAAGCCCTTCAGTTTTTTATATCTTTTAATAATATCTGTAGCAATGTACCCTAAAGGGTGGCCCACATGTAGCCCAGCGCCCGAAGGATAGGGAAACATATCCAAAATATAATATTTAGGTTTATCGTTAGAAGGGTCTATTTGGAAAGTTTTATTATTCTTCCAATATTGCTGCCACTTCTTTTCTATTTCCTGAAAGTTGTATTTTCCCATATGGATTTCTGGTTACTGCAAAATTACAATTTTTGTTTTTATCTAAAATTCTAAAACTTACAAGCTAAATTTGACCCAATGCTTACATTTTATTATCTTTGTTAATTGTATTTAGTAGTGGAGCTATGAAAAAAGATATTCATCCAGAGTACAGAGAGGTAATTTTTAAAGACGTATCTTGTGATTTTGCATTTAAAGGTAAAACAACTGCTAAAACAAAAGAGACAATTGTGTGGGAAGATGGAAAAACTTATCCGCTCATAATTTTAGATATAAGTAGTCGTTCTCATCCTTTTTACACTGGTAAGCAGAAATTTGTAGATACTGCGGGGCGGGTAGATAAATTTTTTGCCCGCTATGGAAAAAAAGAGGCAGCTAAGTAAGCCTTGAAGTAGCTAAGCATTAGTGAGTATTTGACAAAATAGCCAAGCCTCTAGCTTGGCTATTTGTGCATAAAAAAGCCAGGTTTTATAAATGTTTTTTATTTTGAAGTCAAAATCCAAAGGCCCCCCAGGATTAGAAAACAGCCTGTAGCTATTTTCCAAGAAATGGGTTCTTTAAGGAAAAGAATTGATAAAATAATCGTAATTAATATACTAGCTTTATCAATTAAAGCAACCTCTGAGACATTGCCAATCTTAATAGCTTTATAATAAAATATCCATGAAAGAGAAGTAGTAAGAGCGGAAATAGCTAAAAACAAAACATCTTTTATTGTAAGCTTAGAGAAGTCTTTTAGCGGGTTAAAGGCAAAAATATTTAACCAAACAAAAATAAAAACAAATACAGTTCGCACTGCAAGCCCTGTATCTCCACTCACGTTTTTAAGACCTAATTTTGCAAGGACAGCAGTTAATCCTGCAAAGAACATGGATAAGAGCGCAAAAAGATGATATTGCTTCATATAGGCACTAAATTTTAGGAGATTTTAGGAGACCATAAATTACTCCATGAGGTTCAAGTTGGGAATTAATAGTTGAAATAAAGAGCTATGACTAAATTGCGGCCGGGTGCACTAATGCCGGAAGCAAATTGCCGGTAGTGGATATCTCCTATATTTTCTATTCCTGCTGCTATGGTTACAAATTTTTTAAATGGATAAATTGCTTTAATATTGAAAGTTATCCAGCTAGGGGTACCTAAAGGAGTGGCATCTTCTAGATTATCTTCTCCATCAGGTCCATATAAATTTACTGGCTTCCAGCCTTGGTAAAGGGCATACAATTCCACAATAGCTTTCTTGTATTTAAACTCGATAGCAGTTTTTCCAAAAAGGGGCGGGATGTGGCTTAAAGGAGCTTGTTTTTCTGTGTTCCAACCGAAGGTATAAGTAATTGCTTGGGAAAGGCGAATGGAAGGATTAGCTTGCCAGCGCAACCTTCCTTCATATCCGGTTATATATCCCTTGCCCTTATTAATATTTCCTTTTACTCGGCTTAGTACTTGATTAAAAATGATAGAATCTCTGCCCTGATATTGCATATTTCCTAGGTCAATAATGTCTAAGTAGTGGGTAAAATAACCGAAAAAGCTAAACTCTAAGTTTTGTGTATATTTTCTTATTCCTGCTTCATATTGAATTGTTTTTTCAGGGCGTAAGTTAGTATTAGGGAGTACTACTTGCCCTGCTCGCCACTCAAATGTTTTGCCAAAGTCTTCAATATTAGGAGCTCGAAAGCCACTAGAGAGGACCCCAAGTATTTCCCATGCATAAGGTAACTTGAGGAGTATTTCTAAAGAACCAGCTAAGGCACCTACTGATTGTAGGAAATTGCGACTTAAGTTTTCAGTAGAGTAATTTGCAAAGTAAGCATGTATATTTTGGTATTGGTAGCGCAAGCCACCATTTAATAGGAGCCAAGCATTGGGTTTATAAATAGTATTAAAAAAAGCCGATACATTGTGAACCTTACTTTGTGGAAAACGTACAGGTCCGAATTGAGAGCGGGATTGTACGTCATTAAAAAAGTATTCTATTCCTAAGCGATAGTGAAAATTTTTGAATTTTTTGTAGTATTGAGCAATAGCATTAATGATATGCACATTTTCTATGTTAGCAGTGGTATTAGGGCGAAGAGGCCTTCGAGTATAGCGACTTTCTTCGATAAATTGATACGCTAATGAAATTTCTAATAATTGATTGAAAGCAAGTTGTCTTTTTAAATTATAGCT
>JANWXU010000016.1 GCA_025057395.1 Bacteroidia bacterium
CCCACCCCCCCCCCCCCCCCCCCCCCCACCCCCCCCACCCGCCCCCCCCATTTTTAAGGGTAAGCGATTAATACACCCACGTAAATCTTTCACTATAACTGTATGGCTACCAGGGGGGATATTTCGGATTTTGTAAGAGAAACCATTAATTATAGTAGAATCATTGCGCCAAGTATATTGTATAGTAAAAGGCGGCTCTCCAGAAAGCACACTCACTTTAGCACTAGCATCCTGCATACCAGCACACCCGGTTTGCACAATGCTATCCAAAGTAGAATTGAGAAGCGGCGGAAATTGAAAAGCCATCGCCCCCATGTAGCCATAAGACTCATCACGCTTACTACCATAGATATAAGCAGAAAAACCTTTTTTAGGATCCGCAGAACGAATAGTATAGAAGCCTGGGTTATTAAAACGGACAACCCGCCACGAATACTCGGGCTTCGCAGTTACCTGGCGCCATGGAGAAGCACTCGAGGGAGCCGGAGTAATGCTTATATTATTCACATTATCTGTTTTAGTAACTATGTTAGCATAGTGATTCCAAAAATCATTAGGCTCCGAACTTAGACGAAAGGCGGGCACGGTAACTTCTGTTTGCAAAAGTGTATCCAAGGGATAGTGCATTAGCATGAAGGGATCGTATTTTATATTACCTGGGTCGCACCGGCTACCTGTACCATATTGCATTAGAGCAAATGGTTTATCTCCCTGGACAAAGCTCGATAGACCGCGATTAAGAGTAATTAAATCTACCTGCCAAAATTCGCCTCGATTTAAAACTTTTTCTTGTACTTCTACTATTCCTCCTTGCTTCGCCTCATAAAGGGTAATCTTAGTATTGTTGCTATCGGCTATAAAGCGATAACGATCGTAAATTTTTTGGTCTACTCCAATCAGAACATATTGCTTTCCATACCAACGGGTAGGAAAAATTTGTTCGTAGACATGGTCGCAGGCAGCACAATTACCTACAGAAGTACAAACATTGCCCCCAAAAACAGCAAAAACATTGCAGCTGGTTCGATTAGCAGCCACAATGCTTGTGCCTGTTAAGTCTCCACGTGATTGTAGTTGATATACTTCACCCCGATTAAGAGTAATAGTAAAGGGCTGATTAGCCGGCTTACCGCAACGAGTAGGAGCCGTGGGGGTAATAATAATTTCTGTGCTATCCCGCACAGCCAAAATGCCAAATTCACTAAACCACGTAGGCAAGGGCGGTGTAATGCCGTTATTCAACAAATATCCTGGTATTTCACGATAAGCAATTACTCGATATTCGTCTCTTAGGGCGTGAGTAGGAAGAATAATTGCAGCATCTCCTGTAAAAGGAATACGGTTTAGAGCAAAGACTACCACAGAATCTTCGGTAGTAATATGAACACCTGCTTGTTTTTTTACTCCCGAGCCCCAAAGATAAGCATCGGGAATGGGTACTCGAATTTCCTTTATATCGTTGGCATTAACTGTAAAATCCTCGAACCATGAAGTGTTAGGTATAGAGATAGTACCACGAGTTGCTTTCCTTGAACTAACAAAAACGCGCAATTCTAAATCAGGGTGGGGCAAATCAAATGGCTCTATAGCTGGGTCATCCTTCCCGTAATTCTGAAGAAAAGCTACCCAAAAATCTTTCCCCTCCGTGGTATATTTCACTTGCGCCAGTGAAGTAACGCCTATAGAACTAAAGAGCATTAGGAAATAAAACCCTAAAAATAAACGCTTCATTTGAGTTCAAAGAAATCAACTTTAGTCCAAAAATAACTTATATTGCTTGTAAATACAATTCCATTATGAAAAGATAGAAAATTTTCATTTTTTTATTACTATAGTTACTCTCTAGGGGTAATTTAATATTCTCAAAAAATTACTCGTGTTTAAGTCCTATACTCTAGCTAAATTTATAGTCTAAATATAACAAAAAAGTTCAAAAGGAAATTATCTAAGCTCTATTTCTAAACAAATATTAACACAATTTCTGTATGTTAGTTTTAAGGCGTAGGGCGTGCATTTTTTATTTAAAATACCTTTTTACTTTGCTTACTAGACTAAACTACTCTCAAGTATCGTAATCCCAACTGTTCAAGTACTATGGAACAAAAATCAAAATTCGACCTAGTCTTCTATGATGATAGGGCTAATTACTTAGCCTCAAAACACGAGGCCTTACGCCTTCCTCATTTGGATGAGTATATTGTCTTTAGTCGCGAAACTCCTCTTGCAAGTAAAATCACGGGAGTGGTAGTGGGCGTAAATAAACAGTATGACTATACTACCGAAGACGAGGCAATACGTGTCACTGTAAAAGTAATTAGCGTAGAGTAGGTAGCAAAAGTATAAAAAATTTTAAAACCTTCTGGTTTTATGTGTTATATTTGCTACGTGATTTTTAAGTAAAAGTAGATATGGCACGAAAACCAGATAAGCGGGTAATGGTAAGGCGTAGGCGTGCAATAGCAAAGGTGCGCAATCGAAAGTTTAACCCCCCTGTAAGGGGAAAAGTAGTAAGTTTGCAGGAGCAAAATCGACCACTTTTACTGAAGCTAAAACAAATGCTAGCACAGGATTAATTTAATGGCCCGCTAATAAGCTATAAAGGCGGGCCACTTACATTTACTCGTAGATACTGAGTACTACTATGATATTTTCAATTTTTCTATGTAAAATTAGTTACCCTCTCTGCTCTTATCTTAATAATAGTTGAGTATTTCTTTACTAATCTAGGGTATTCTCTCTATATTTCACATTTCGAATTTTACCTACAAGTAGTCATTCTATAAGCTTCGAGGGGCTGGCTTCTTACGATAGCACCCCCCCTGAATGTTTTAGTTTAATTAATCATAAATCTAAGGCAAATTGCGTGAGCCGCTCTTTGTTTAACCCTTAGGTGTTTTTTTTTTACTTTTTAAGTACAAAACCAAAAAACGAATAAAATAATACACATTCGTTTTCTAAATTCTTACTAAATTCGATAACCTAAACTTTCACTCTAGGGGTGTATGGTTAATTTTCCGTGCGCCCCATTTTCTTCATTCGGTACCAAAGCTGTAGATGTTTGTGAAAATCTCCGCCACTCCAATCTATCAGCTTATGCAAGCCTAGTAGGTTAACAAAATACCTACATTGGCCATTTTCAAAAATCCATTCGCGCTGCTCTTCTATAGGAAGCTCTCGAATTAAATCCAGGAAAGTAGCTACTTCCTCGGGAGTTACTTGACCGAAATCAATAAGTCGCAAAGATTCTACATCTTCCTCCAACAAAGCCAAATATGCAGGCTTTAAATTAAGCCGCTTACATATAGTTTCTCCATCATACCATACCTGATCATCATGTTCAACGTACTGAACACCAGCAAACAGTTGCTCTACAAATTCATAACTAGTCATACAAAAAGCCGCGCAAAAAAAAAATCAACAACTTGCCTATTTTCGGCATCAATAAGCATAATTTAAAAAAAATATATTTTGCAAATAAAAAACTTTTTACTGCCTTAGTGCTAAGCAAACTTAGTTGGTTTAGTTATGCCCCCAATAATATTCTACAAACATTTAACTTTTAACTTTATCTCAAAAAAACAAATTATTTAGCAAATGAAAATCACATAAGCATTCAGATAATCAACATAAAAAATAATTTCAAAATTTCTGATTATGCCCCTTACATTACTTATATTTGTTATGTTTTTTCCTTTCAGGGTAAAATGCAACAATACCATATTGTTTCGGGCTTTATACTAGGACCTCTTTTTTTTGTTTTAGGACTAGTTCTAGTGCTGAATGCAGAAAAATTTGGGAGTAATGTTTTACTTTCTCAAATGGGAGGAGTGTTTTCAATGATATATGCCCTCATTCGGTTAGGGCGTTCTTGGCTGCTTTACCAAAAAAGGAAAAAACAACAAAACTCCAATTACCAAGAATAAATACATAACATACGAATACGAATATGAAGGGCATTATTCTTGCTGGCGGAGCAGGCACTCGACTTTATCCTCTTACTTTGGTAATGAGCAAGCAGCTAATGCCGGTATATGATAAACCAATGATATACTACCCGCTTTCTACTTTAATGTTGGCGGGTATAAGAGAAATACTTATCATTTCTACACCTAAAGATTTACCTTTTTTCCAGTCTCTCCTTGGAAATGGTAACCAGTTAGGACTAGAATTTTCGTACGCAGAGCAGCCATACCCTGAAGGCTTAGCACAAGCTTTTATTATTGGGAAGGAGTTTATTGGCAAAAGTAGCGTAGCCCTCATATTAGGGGATAATATTTTTTATGGGGAAGGGCTCTCGCAAACACTACAATCTTGCTTTAACCCCGAAGGTGCAATCATCTTTGCTTATCATGTACAAGATCCTGAACGCTATGGAGTAGTTGAATTTGATGCTACGGGAAATGTAATTTCTATTGAAGAAAAACCTGCCAAGCCTAAGTCCTCCTATGCAGTACCAGGTATTTATTTTTATGATAATCAAGTAATTGAATTTGCCCAAAACTTGCGTCCCTCTGCAAGAGGGGAATTAGAAATTACTGATATAAACGTAACTTACCTTAATAAAAAACAGCTTAAAGTTCGCAAGCTTAATCGAGGAACTGCCTGGTTAGATACGGGTACCCATACCTCACTGCTGCAAGCAGCTTTATTCGTACAAATCATTGAAGAAAGACAAGGGCTAAAAATTGGTTGCATCGAAGAAGTAGCTTATCGCATGGGTTATATCGATGCAGAGCAACTGCTTAAAATAGCCGAGCCCCTTCGCAAAAGTGGATATGGCGAGTACCTAATTCGAATTTTGGAAGAAGAAAAAAATTTATAAACAGTTACTTACTCTACTTGCAATAATAAACCTTTCAAATACTCTCCTTCGGGATGGTAAATATCGATAGGATGGTCAGGAGAAGCGCCTAAAATTTGTACAATTCTTACTTCACGCCCCGCATCAGCAGCAGCAGCAAAAATAATTTGCCGAAATAATTGGGGACTAATGTGTTGCGAGCAAGAAAAAGTAAGTAAATACCCCTGAGCTTTTATTTTTTGTATAGCCTTCAAATTAAGGTCTTTATAGCCCCTGGCTGCACGTTCTACCGTAGAAATATGTTTAGTAAAAGCAGGGGGATCAAGAATAATAAAGTCAAAACTATCCTTGGAAATTTGACGCAGATAGTCAAAACAATCAGATTGAATACTCGTATGATTGCGAGCATAAGGAAAATTCATAGCCACGTGCTTTTGAGCCTTCTCTAGTGCCGCCTTAGACACATCTACAGAAGTTACGTGCTTAGCCCTTCCGCCTAGAGCATATATGCCAAAACTACCAGTGTAACTAAAAGCATTTAGCACATATCGCTCAGCCGCTAATGTTTCTACAAGTTTGCGATTTTCTCTTTGGTCTAAAAAAAAGCCTGTTTTTTGCCCTTCTAAAGGTTCTGCTGAAAAAGTATAGTTATATTCTTTAAAAAAAACTTCTCTTTTATTACCCTTGAGCCAGGTACTTTCTGTTAGGATTTCTCCCTTTTCAAGCACATGAGCAATTCCTAGTCGCTCTACTAAAAAAGATAGAGCTGTATACTTCATGCACTGCATTCCAGCTGTTCGGATTTGCATGACAGCTGTATCTTGATAAATATCAATAATAAGACCGGGTAAATAGTCACCTTCTGCATTTACTAAACGATATGCTTCTGTTTTTTGAGGGATGCCTAAATTTTGACGATATTGCCATGCATTCTCTAATTTCTTTCGCCAAAAAACAGCATCAATACTTTGAGATTCTGCAGTAAAGCAAAATAAGCGGCAGGCAATGGTACTCCTAGGAGAATAATGCCCATAGCCCAGGAGCTGCTTTTGCGCAGTGTATACCTCTACAATATCCCCCTCCTTAGCATTTTCTACATACTCTATAGCCCCGCTATATAACCAAGGATGACGATTACAAACCGACCTTTCCTTTTTTTTCTTTAAAACAATCTTACCCCAAGAAACCATACCTACTCTAAGGGCTTTCTTAACCCGCTACTTTACTATCCATATCTTTTCCTGTAGAGCAATTGTTGCGCCCAAAATACGTAATATGTACATTCCATCATTTAAATTTTCCACGTCCCATTCGTATACATGCTCTCCAGCTACGGTTGATAGCATAGTACTACGCTGAACTTGCCCCCTGATATCTACTAGTTCCAAGCGCAATAAAGTAGGAGTAGATAGCTCAAGAGAAAAAATTAATTGCTTAGTGCAAACACTATTAATAACATAAAATTTCACTTCTTCTCTAGGCAAAAACTTAATTTGTTTAGTAGGAAGAGTTTCAAAATATTCTATTGGAGACCATTCAGAAGATGAAATATTAGAGTTGTTACATTCGCTACAAATACTTCTTACCCTCATTCCATATAATGTACCCGGGTTTAAATTGTCTATTCTAAAGACTAAATCATTTACT
The DNA here is from genome assembly GCA_025057395.1 of Bacteroidia bacterium. GTDB lineage: Bacteria > Bacteroidota > Bacteroidia > J057 > JANWXU01 > JANWXU01. Next base: position 6,449 of record JANWXU010000016.1, read on the forward strand.
ACTTTTTTATGTACCCACTGCTCTTCCGGAATAGTAAGTTCTCCATAGCGCACTTCTAAGCAAGAAAAAGAGCTAGGAGCCGAGGGCTGGCAACGGAACCTTGCCTCCCCCGAAGCGATAAGCAAGGGCTCAATAAAAGAGGGGGGTAAACAGGGGTCGGCTACCAAAGGCGATGTAGCCCAAAATTGTGAACGCGTGTAAACAAAAGGGCTTTGATTGCTACAAATAGCTCCCAAACGAACTTCATAAATAGTATTAGGAGTAAGGCCTCCTATCATTGCTGGTGGCACTGCTCGCACAGTTTGCCAGACTAGTTCTCCCACAGGACGATACTGCAAAATATACCTTGCACAAGGCTGCGTTTGCCAGCTTAAAGAAGCACTAGTAGGAGAAATAAAAGTCATTTGTAGGCCTGTAGGTTCAGGGCAGGGAAAAATCAACGTAGTACAACTGCGATAACATCCTGAATAAAGACAAGCCTCGTAAGGGAAATTAGGCTCGATATCCCTTAGTTCCAAAGTATTTTCGAAAGTCAAATACTGCCGCATAGTATCTTGACCCTGCTTTCGTAATGTAATTTGGTAGGTTTCTTCGCCTAGATTATCCCAAATTAGCTTTGCGTGGCACCCCCAAACTGCCTCTATTTTCATACCTACAGGACCGCTACCGTCGTGTACATTTATAACCAAAGTAGAACGGTAAGTACAACCCTCTAGCGTATCTTGATAAACATAGTGAATCGAATGTTTACCTATCCCTGCTTCTGAGGGAACAAAAATATCTCCTACCATAGCAGAACCTTCAAATTCTCCACCCGCTGGCCAGGCTATCACGCGAAAGGGAGCTCCTCCCCAGCAAACACTCAGGGAAGTTGTACCTATTGCAGGTATAATTTTAGCTTGACGTAACCTGGTAACTACTACCTGCCTACTAAAGGCATACGGACATGCCCCATACTCTCCTACATAACGAATTTCCCAAGCCCCTTCCCCTGCTAAAGAAGCACTAAAAAATAACTCTTGGCCACTTACAATACCTTTTCCCAGTAAAATTCCACCTGGCGGCGAAGCCTGAAGAGGCAAATAAGAAAGGAGACAAACGGTATCTGGGAAAACAGTACCATTGCTTAAAAGTTCAAAGGCTGGTAATGATTGAACTTCCATTTCAAAATTATAAGAATAGGGGCAAGAATCGAAGCTACCGCTATAAGTAAGAGTATATTTTCCATCACTTACAAGCGAAGGATAAAAAAAATTATCTATCACTCCAGGTCCTTCAAAGATTCCACCCTCGGGCTGAGCTTTTAGCAAAAAAGGGGCAGCAGTGCTGCAAACTTTAGTGGGCGTAATCACTTGTATATTAGGTAATACTTTTTTTTTGATTATAATCTCAATTGGCTCACTCAAGCAGTGAGTATCCTCCGCAAAAGCAGCTATTCGGAAAACAGTATAAGAAGAAGTTAGCAGCTGGCCTCGATACAAGTATTCACCGTTAGAAGCAAAAAGCAACATCTTTTGAGAATTTTCAGAAAGCACAAATCCTTGTCCTACAATAGTTCCCATCTTTATGTGCAGCTGGAAATATCCCTCACAATCAGTAGTAAGTGTATCTTTGTGCCAATTTATAGAAGGTTTGCTAGGTACTACACAAGCTTGAGCAATATGTCTCCCTGCCTCAAAAAATAATAGAAAAGCAAGTAAACAAACATAACCATACCTCATACGCTGCCTAAAATGGAAAAATCTCTAACAATACTAAAAATACTATAGCTAACACAGCTTTATAGCAAATATTTTCCAAAATAATTAATTTTAGTCAAATATGAATCTACACTAAAAAATGCCATTAAACATATTTTTTTCATTTTTTTCTGTTTTTTTTCTTTTTAGAGGGGCGTTGTTTTTCTGGAGGTGCTACCTTAATGGTAGCATTTGTAAGAGAACTCTTAGTTTTTTTGCTAGATTTTTTTGTTTGTTTTTTGTCCTTACTTTGGGCCAATTCTACTACTACTTTACGCCGGTTATAAGTTAAGCCGCTAAGCTGCTGCAGTATAATAGGCGCTTCCTCAATAAAGGACTCAAAAAAAGAATACGTTTGAAAGATTTCTAAACGATGAATATGAGAAACTTTCAAACCCGTGGAAGCACTTAACCAGGCTAGCAACTCAGACTTTTTATGAAACCCGTCTTTGGTACCCAGATTAATAAAGAATCTTTGGTAGCGGCCTACTTTTTCTATTAAAGGCACCTTGTTTAGATCTTTCTTATCGGCAGAAACATTAATAAAGCGGCGCAAAGCTTGCCAGCAAAAACGCTTTAATAACTCTTCACGACTAAAAGACTTTAATTGTTCTGTAAAAGTAGGTAAAAATTGGTTGAGCCTTGCCTCATCATATTCTGTTTCTTGAACTTGCTTAATAAAGTGCAAGAACCTTGTTTCTATCACCTCCTCTGCCGTAGGAATAAGCTTCCTTTCAAACTTCTTTTTTATTCCTTTTTCAATAGCCCAAAGTACTTTTTGTTCCTGGGGAGTAATAATAGAAACTGCAATTCCAGATTTTCCTGCCCTTGCTGTACGCCCTGCTCTATGTATATAAGTTTCAGTATCATCTGGCAAACCATAATTAATAACATGAGTTAAATCACATACATCTAAGCCGCGAGCCGCAACATCAGTAGCAACCAATAACTGCAGAGTTTTTTCTCGAAACATTTTCATTACTCTATCACGTTGCTCTTGCCCTAAATCTCCATGCAGCGCATCCGCATTATACCCATTTTTAATAAGCGCCTCAGCTGTATCTTGCGCTTCTACTTTTGTGCGAGTAAAAATAATTGCATATATGCTAGGTACACTATCAATGATTCTCTCTAGAGTATCAAAACGGTCGGCGGGTAAACACACGTAATAGTGATGAACTACATTTTCGGCAGCCACATTTTGCTCCCCTATGCACACTTCTACTGCCTGGGGCATGTAGCGACTAGCTATTTCTCTTATTTCTTGGGGCATAGTAGCAGAAAAGAGCCAGATACTTCTATGCTGAGGCATATGTGCTAAAATTTGGTCAACATCTTCACAAAACCCCATTTCTAGCATTTTATCCGCCTCATCTAACACAACATATCTGATGCTACTTAAATTTATCTTGTTGTGATGTAAATGGTCTAGTAAACGGCCTGGAGTAGCAACCACCACATGTGTTCCTTTACTAAGAGCTTGTATTTGTTTTTGTATACTTACCCCGCCATAAATAGGCGTAATACTAACACCATCTAGGTAGCAACTAAATTTTTTAAGCTCCTCTGCTACTTGCAAACAAAGCTCGCGAGTAGGGCATAAAATTAGTGCCTGCGCAGCAGCTTGCTTTAAGTCTAATTTATTCAGTAAAGGAAGTCCATAAGCAGCTGTTTTTCCTGTACCCGTTTGGGCTAGCCCGATAAAGTTTATACCATTTTGCAATAAAATAGGAATACTCTCGGCCTGCACAGGAGTAGGAGCTGTAAAACCCATTTTTTGAATTGCCTTTAAAAGCTCCGGCCGAATACTTAATTGTTCAAATGATTCTATTTTTAGCATTTTTTACAAAAAACTTTGGTGCGTATATTGCAAAGATTAAAGAGCACCTATGGTTTGAATTTCTTTAGTTATTCGATTATTAAATTATGGAACTGTTTTTCAGTTCAAATTACTGAGCCTAAGTTAAAAATAAAAAGGATAGAGAAAACTGGGCCTTTAATGTTTTGGGCTTACTAAAACAGGAGGGTTCTCAATTCCCGATCCACTTTTCCCTTAGAGCTTACAAAGATAAAGAAATTCTGTATTCAAACTACTAAGCTAGCTTTTTACACTAATATATTAGATTTATTGGCAGTTAATTGCAATTCTTTGAGTCGTAAGCTATATTTGATATTGAAGTATAGCTTACAAACTCAAAAATAAAAAGATTATGTTATACAAATTCAAATTATTGGTACTTCTTATTATTCTATGGGGCACAAGTTCCTTTTTGAGGGCACAAGACATTAAAGGAGTCTGGTATGATGCACAATCTCAAGGATACTATGAATTCATGGAAGATGGAGAATTTTTTTTTCATACCCCAGATGGAAAAATTAGCCAGGGTACACTACAGGAATTAGAAAGAGATAAAGAAGGGAATCGCCAATTCATGGGGAAAATTAAGTTTGCAGGTAGCCAAGAAGAAAGTAATGTATTTTTGAAATTTTATGTCAATGGTAAAGCTGGGTACATGCAATATCGCTGTACCAAATACCATTTCTTTCGCTTCGAAAACTCTTAATTCTTTTTATATTAATTAAACATAAGACTAAACACCCCTGAATAGGGTTAAGATAGCAAAGCATTTGATAATTGCTTTGCTCTTTTTTTTATTTAATAACTAACAACCTTCAAACTCATATAAAACCTCCATAACCTAGCTATACGCTAGATAAGCTAAAGCTATCTTAAAAATTATATTTTTGTAAAAACTAAAATATGGCAAATGCAGCAAGATCTAGAAAACATAAAAGTTTACTATTCTTCAGGGTTTTGGGCTCAAAGTCTGGGGCATCCCTTACTAGTAGCAGCTTTTAGTTTAGGTATATTACTATTACTACAAAGTACTATTCCTCTCCTAATTCGAAATCTTTGTGAAGTATTCACAGGATATCATTTAGAAAATGCTCTAAAACCTGAAGCATCTCCCCTTTGGAAAACAGTATATAAATTATTACTCTCACTTTCACAACTCTTCGTATTTGGTTGCAGCGCATTGATTTTTAGTTATTGGAGCGATAATTTTAGAAAAGAAATTGGTTTTGAAACCTCTACACATTTACCTCTAGTGGTGCTAGCAGGTTTGCTTACCCTAGTAGGGCAGCCCCTAACATTATCTTTAGTAATAGACAGTCAAACGTTCGAGCTACCCCCCTCTTTGCATAGCCTAGAAAGTCAAATTGAAGAAATGGAGCACAGTATCCAAACCAAACTCAACGTTTTATTAGATAAGCAGCTAGGAATTAATTTACTAGTTTTCGCTCTGGTACCGGCAGTTAGTGAAGAACTTTTCTTCAGGGGTTTTTTACAAAATACCTTACTTCGTTTTTTAGCTCCCCATACTGCCGTAATTCTAACAAGCTTATTGTTTAGTTTTTTGCACTTTCAATTTTTAGGATTTTTGAGCCGTTTTTTGCTAGGTATATTTTTCGGGTACCTTTCGCTATGGCATAAAAATTTACTGCCCCCTATAGCAGCGCATTTTACTAACAATGCCTTTCACGTGACCCTTGCTTTCTTCAAGGCACAAAATCCTAACTTTCGTAAGCTCCTTGCCCCCGAAAACACATCCGATATTCCTTACGCTTGGATACTTTTTTCAGCAATATCTTGCGCTGTTATCATGCACCTTTTTTACTACTACAGTCATTTGACCCCTACCCATGGCCGTGAACATGAATAAAAATTTACTTCAAAGAATCATTACAGGAATCCTAGGAGGTAGCCTCTTAATAACTCTTACGTATATACACCCCTTGGGATTGTGGCTTATATGCACTGTGCTAATGCTTCTCTCTTATTACGAATGGCTGCACTTATTGGATTCCAAACCACTGAAAATGATGAGCAATATATTAATTTTATCTATACTTTTAATAAGCAATTTTCTTTTAGCTGCTATCTACATATGGAAAAATCCAAGCATTATCACCTACTGTTTTGTAGGATTCCTACTCTTTCCACTTTTATCTTTACTAAGTTTACGAGAAAAAAATTTACAGCTAGCCACTATCCGTTTTATGCTACAAATTACCGGCATAGTTTACATAGTACTTCCTTGGTTCTGCTATTTTACCCTAGCTTGGTATCACGGCGAATATAATTGGAAAATTCCATTAGGCATACAGTTTTTGCACTGGATGGCTGATACTGCAGCTTACTTTTGCGGCAAAATATGGGGCAAAACCAAACTGCTAGAACATATTAGTCCTGGTAAAACTTTTGAAGGCTTTGGGGGTGGAATTGTAGGTACTCTTTTGCTTGCATGGCTATTACAAAACCAATGGTACTTATCTAATTGGAATTGGATTTACATAGGTATTATGGTCAGCACTTTAGGAGTAGGCGGTGACTTATTTGAATCTCTTATTAAAAGAAGTTATACCCTAAAAGACTCAAGCAATATTTTACCTGGACACGGCGGCGTCTTAGACCGATTCGATGGCTTTTTACTCACTTTACCCATCATTTACGTTTATGCACAAGCAAGTAAACTACTGTAATTTTTCTTGCTTTTTTATCCTAATTTTTTATCCTGGGTGCCCTAGAAAGGCAACATCATAAAAGCACTAAATAATAAAATAAACAAATAGGGCTGAGTAAATAAAATAAATTTGACTACTTCAGAACTTTTAGCTCAGAAAGGGTTACTCGAGGTAAATTATTAGCAGAAATAGGAAGGGTGACCACAAAACAAGTTCCATCAGTATTAGAATACACCGTAAGAGTACCCTTATGTTTTTGAATAACTTGTTTACAATTAAATAATCCAATTCCTACTTTTTCTTCTCCTTTACGCGTAATAATGCCAGGGTCAAAGACATACGGAATTTTTTCCGGTTCAATAGGAGGACCATTATCTTCAAAAGTAATACAAATGTTGTTATGAGAAGTTACGGCTTTTATTTTTAATATTCCTTTGCCCTCCATGGCATAAACCGCGTTCATTATCAAATCTGTCCAGACTTGGATTAATTCCTGGGGATTAGCTAAAATAGGAGGCAGCTCCTGCCAAAAAGTTTGTAGCTGAATACCCTGCTCTAGGTAATAGTTATATAAAGTAAGTACAATTTCTAAAGTTTCAATAACAGATACAGGAACAATCGCATCAGGCTGGCCCACATAAGCATTTAAGGCCCTTACAATTTTTTGAGATTTTTGAGAAGCACTCTTCAAAATTTGCATTTGCCGCCATAAGGCAGCAAGACCATAAAGGGTCTCGATTGTTTTTTCAAAACTTTGAGGAAATAACGAAACAAAATAACTCGGGTCTCGAGTAAAACCCAGCTTTACAAATTTTTCAGCAAGTTCCTCAGCATTTTCTAAAGATAAAGACTCTAATTCACGCCGCACTTCTTGAACGTACCTTCTTTGCTGACGAGTAGTAAAATTTACCTCTTGAATCATTTCATTTATTTCCGGACGTGCAATTTTACTATTAGGATCTTTTATACGATCAATTAACTGCCAAAAAAGATCATTTTCTACAGGTGACAAATTATGTACATACCCTGCAAGCTCCCTGAGAATAGAGGGGAAAGTGTTACAAAAATTAAGTAAAGCACCTTGCATAGCGCTTAAGGGTGTTTTTATTTCGTGTGCCAAAATTGGAGTAATTTCCCCTAATACGTTTAATTTTTCATTTTGTAGAATTAATTCTTCTTCGTCAATAATGTATTGAACCTTCTGTTCGTATTCTTTATTTAATTCTGAAAGTTTTTGCTCAAGCTCCTTTATATGCAAGTATAAGTTCTTTTGTTGCAAGCAATCTTGTCTAACAGTTTTTAGGGAATAGCTTATACGTAGATAAGTTTGAAGGCGTGTAGCAATAAACTTAAGTTTAGTATTGAGATGGGGATGCCTTAAAGCATACGTTTGCGGAGCAAAATACGCTAATAAACGTAAACCTAGCACATTGACTTGCTTGGCAGGATAAGTATATATATTTTCGGAAATAGGCTGTGGCCCCTTTAGATATAGCACTTTTTTTTTATTTTCATTATCAATCAATTGATAATCAATCTCAAAATATACAGCGCCTATTATTTTTTGTAAGCTATTTGTTAATAGTGGTTCTACTTCTTCCCACGAAATAGGTGCAGATAGGATTCGTTGAATAAAGTGCAATATTTTAAGTTCGGGAGCACCTAGCATAACCAACTTTCAAATAATTTACAATTTACATTTTTTCTGTAGTTCTTTTGCCTAAAAAACTATTTCTATCCTTTAAAGAAAACTAACAACTCCCGCATTTTGGTGTATTATTTTTTTGCAACAGTGTCGATAGTGGCTTGGTAATAAGGGCAAGATACAAGATTTTATAATCCAAGAACTGTAAGTAATCTAACTTTAGATTTAGAAGGCAAGCAAAAAATAAAAACTAACCATAAGAAATGAAACCGCTAGATAGAGTGTTAGAGTGTAGCAAAAGGCAAGCCTAAAATGTATAGCTTATAGAAAGCGAAAAGCCATTCATGGAAGGAATAGGACGGCAAATACCTCCTACACAGTTAATTCCCGCTCGCTGCCTTCCATAGCCTAAAGAAATACGAAAACCGTCTTTAATAAAACCTACCATTCCACTATAGTAGTGCAAATTTTTATTAGTTCTTTCATTTCCGTAATTCATTTCATCCCAAACAGTAATAAACCAATGGGGAGCAATAGTATATTCAAGCAATAGCATAACCCAAGAGCCCGAAGTAATATCCCGCTCTGTTCCTTTTTTTTCAGAAACAGGCATCCACTGAATTTCAGAGCGCAAGGAGTGATTGGTATTAATTTTATAAGCAGTCTCTAATATCAGCGCATGCAAATTAATTTCTCCAAAGCCACGCAAGCCTAAAACTACATCTTTATTATAAGTAATGCGCATGTAAGTAAAAGTAGTCTTAAACTTTGGAGCCCATTTTTTTTGAACTTCAATATTTAGGTCTTGGTAATAAAGGCTATCACTCACTGCAAGAAAAGGCGAATCATAGCCCTGCTCAACTCCCCATTGCCTTTTTATATTGTGAATTCTAGCGTAATTAATATTAATATTTGTGCCATATTTACCCCCTAATTTAGAACCCTCAGGAAGATTAAATACTACATCAGCTTGAATACCCATTTCACCCAACGGCTGAGTAGCATATAAATAAAGAGTAGGCAGGCGATAAGTATGTTGCTTGGCTAAAGGCGGTAGAAAATTGATTTGTAAATTTTGCCCTGTTTGTGTTCTATCAGAGCGGAAATCCATGTTATCTAGCCTTTTAGCACTTAAAGTAATACCAAATCCTTCTCCAAAATAGGAGGAAGTTATATAGAGCGCCTGGCCCGGACGGTAGATTTGTTTATTTACCTCACCCGGATCATTAATTTTATAGGCATATTCAGCAAAAAAGGTAAAACCCCCACGACTAATTTGTAAGCGCGTAGCCCAAGCCCCTACATTTTGAGGAATTTTACCTGTTGCCGCCTGGTAGCGGCTAACAAAGTTAGCACCAATATTAATTCTAGTAGGACTTCTATAGGTAGTATCCCAAAGCTCCGCAATATCTACTTCTAGGTCTGCTCCTCGTACAGTGCCTGGTCCTACATCCCAAAAAAGACGCTGCTTTCCATATACTCCCTTAAGGTAAATTCCCCTATAAGGATTAAAAGCTACTCTTATTCCATCCATAGCGTTATCATATCCCAATAGAGGAGCCCACCAGGCACGTAAAGTGAGTCCACTCCCAAATTGCTCATAAAAATTACCTGCTGTTAAAGAGAAATTTTTGTACGTGTAAGTAGCCCAACGCAAAGCTATACCCGCCTTACCGCCTGGCGCCCCATATTGCGGATCTACTCCTAATAGTGGACGGGGTAAATAGGCTTCATAACGAACTCCTGCAGTAAAGTTTCCTAGAGTATAAGTAAAATTGGCAAAACTATTCATTAACATTTTTTCAGGTACAGGAGTGGTTTCGATAGTAGAATCAGGAAAATAGCTTTGGGCATCTATTTGAATTACACCATTTACTTTTCCTACCTCTTTTGAAGTAGTATCTTGTGCCCAAAGAGTAGCATTTATAAAAAAAATAGCTAGTTTTATAACTAAGAAAAAATGTAAAGAATACTTCAAAAGTATACCCAATTTTAATGAATATAACCTAAAACTATAAGAATCCAAGTCTTACTAAAAAATAACGCTCGGCTACTTTATAGGCTAGCCGAGCTCAAACTTTTTTATAAATAACTAATTATCACTTTAAATTTGCTATTTTCTTAATCTGTGCAAAAAGTTTTTCTTCGTCGCCGGGTAAATAAGAATTATGTTGCCACACTACCTTGCCCTTGCCATCCAAGAGAAAAGTGTGGGGCACATTTGCTACATTCATTGCTCTTTTGAACTCTTCATTTTCATCTAAATAAACTTCGTATTGCCAGCGCTTGCCCTTTACAAAGGGCGCTACTTTAGCACTATTACGCACATCATCAATAGAAATAGCAATAAGCTTAACTCCGGTTTGCGCTCGCCAATCTGCGTAATGCTCATGAATAGCCATTAGCTCCTGAATACAAGGCTTACACCATGTTGCCCAGAAGCTAATAATTATAGGCTTACCGTTATTACTAAAAGAAGCAGTAGAAACAGTCTTTCCATTTAGGTCTTTTACCTTTACATCGGGCAAATTGCTTACTGTTGAAGGTAAGGATGCCCCCGTAAAAAGAACAAATAAAAGAGAGCAAAAACACAAAATCCTCAACATATTTTTTATATCTATTATTCTTTCTCAGCAAGAATCAATTTTTATACCAAAGTAAATTTAAGGCCTTAATTTTAATAATTTAAATCTAAAAACCCAAATACTACGCCTTTTGAGCCTTAGCCTTAAAAAGGATAGCCAATTCCTAAATTGTATTGGATATTCTGTCCAGCTAAATCCTTAATTTTTTCTAAAACGAAGCCCCGACCATCAGGGGCGTAAATTTGTTGGCCTATATCCAGGCGAATTACTAAAAAACTAAAATCAAAACGAAAGCCAATACCAGCTGCTACTCCTAAACGAAGATTGCTTAAAGCTAATAACTCCCTACCATCGTGCGGCTTAGTACGTTTGGACCACCAAACATTGCCCGCATCTAAAAACCAAGCTAGCTTCAAAGGATTGATAAAATTATGACGAAATTCAAGATTAAATTCAAATTTATACTCGCCGCCAAAAGCAAATGCCTGTGTAATAAGCCCTGTAGGAAAGGTACCAGGCCCTAGCGTGTTAGACTGCCACCCTCTTACAGAATTAATCCCCCCCGAAAAAAAGCGATACTCAAAAGGAATACTCGCCGAATCTCGAAAAGTACCTCCAATACCCACAAAACTACGAAGTACTAACTCTGCATTTTGCCTAAAAGGAATAAAATACTTGAATTCTACTGAAGCTCTATAAAATTGCGCATAACTAATAGCAACTCTACCCGTATCAATTATGTTATCGGTGAAAGAAGGTTCTCTTTTAAGCTTATACAGTAGCCAATCTACCAAAAATGGAATATTACCTCCCATCTCGGCACTAGTTCTTAAATACCAGGTATTTTGGGTGCGGCTCACCCCGTAATTATAACTATATATCCGCTGATAACGTGTAGAAGAATTAAAGCGAGGCTGAAAATCTCTTCGAATAATAAAGGCTGCTAGCTGGCGTGTATTAAAATCACCACCAGACACAAGAGGCACTCGAAGCGAATCTTCAAAAGTAGGAGAAAGCTGGCTCTCTACAAGCGTTAAAGCAAGAGGCGTAAAAATACTGATAAGGCTATTTTCAGAATTATGCGACCACTGGTATTGAAAATTGATATTAAAACTCTTTCTTTGAAATTCAAGGGGTCTTTCGTAGTTGTAGGCTAATATAAGATTAGTAGAAGGAGCATAAATATTAAGCCATTTTTTATTTATTTGCTTTTCAGAAAAACTTTCCAAAAACAATAGGCGTGGCAAAGTATAATTTACCCTTGCTCCGCCCTGCCAAAAAAATTGAATTGGTTTCCTTTCTATCGATTCTCTGCGGTTAGGATCATAAATACTTACACTTCCTCCTAATTCAAAGTGAATCCGCTCCGCTCTTCGAAAAGCATTTCGTTTAGCTAATTGAAAATTAAGACCAAAACCTGGGAGGTTAGTATTAAATCGAACATCCTCTGATTGGAAAGCCTCAAAGCCTAAACGAAAACTATAGCGGTTTTGCAAAACCAGATCAAAGTAATAATCTATTACTTTATTTTGGGTATCAGGGGTGGGTATAACAATGGCGTTTTGAAATATGGCTAGCTGCTGTAATCGCCTCTGAGATTGAAGAACATTTTCTAAATTAAAGAAGCTATCCGGTATAATGGAAATCACATTTTGAATTGTTTTAGGGTGCATTACTTTAAGAGCATGTGTGCTTGCCTGCCAGTAGGTAGGTAAAGTACGATGAGAACGAAGCCTTAAGCTGCCAATACTTTGAGTACTCGGAGTTTCAAAACTAAGCAAAATTGTATCTTCAGGAAAACGCCTTAGTTGAATATGAATATCTCTATTGCGATATTTCTCAAAATGTTCTTTGCTTTGAATTTGAACTACCAGCCACTTACTATTGAGCGTATCTACTCCAACAAGAGTATCAGGCCGCCGAACGTAGTATTCAAATGCGCCACTATGGGCATTATAATATCCAGCATTTCTAAGTACTCTAGCTAAACGAGAACGCTCTTCTATTAGAGCATTCTCATTGTAATTTTGCCCTAACTTAATATAACTTTCCTTCTGGGCGCTTTGTAAAAGGCTATCGACTTCTGCCTGCCCGGTATTGTACTCTATTTTATAGATCTTATTCGGCTTGCCTTCTAAAATGTGAAAAATTAGACTGACCCGCATAGGGTCAATAGGCAAAGGCTTTATTTCATAGCAAACTTTAGCATCAAAATAACCATTAGCTAAGTAATAATTCTCCAAATTTTTGCAGTCTTCTACTACTTGCCTAAGATCTAGCTTAGCAGGATATTCTCCTATTACCTCCTTTAAAAAATGAATAACAGGGTTTAAATAGTATCCTCTCTTATCTAACTTGCAATAAAGTTTTTTTAAAATTGAAGAATCCTTTTCTATAAAATGTCCAAGATTGTAAAGGTGTAGATATAATTTAGATATCAATACTCTTCTATTTGCCTGCGTTTTAACATAATTGCTTAATTCCTGACTTTGTAAAGTATTCGCTTGCTTAAATCTAAAAGTAGGAGGTTTTTCTACAAGCCTTTCGCCTTTTGAAAGTGTAAGCGTAGGCTCACAACTAGAATAAAAAAGTGCAATTACTACTAATAGTATATTAGCACACAAAAACCTACCCCCATATGCAAGAGTGATAGAGCACAATTTTAACACCCGATAAGCAACAAAAAGATTTGATAGTGAATGGCAGCATTTTTTTATTTGGCACAAAAAAAATAAATTTTTCAAAACTGCAATGTACTCTAAACTTTCTATATCCAAGCAAAAAACATATGCTAGCTTGGAGCACAAAAAATACCGCATCCAGCAAGGTCTTTTTTTAGCTGAAGGAATAAAACTGGTAAAAGAAGCTATTATTAGCCAATGGCCTATAGAAGCAATTCTTATCCAAGAAAATATTTTAAACACTGCATTAAAAAAAGAATCTATTATAACTCAATTACCCTCTCGCCAAATTATTACTTGTAGTAAAGAGCAAATTCAAAAAATTAGTACCCTTACTAACCCCGATGGATTTATTGCTGTACTAAAACTTCCAACTCAAGCTTACAGCCCAATTAAATGGAGCTCTTTAAAACCTAAATTAAAACAAGCACAATTACAAAAGCCTGCTTTTATCCTACATGCTGCCCAAGATCCTGGTAACTTGGGCACCCTGCTTCGTACAGCTCTATGGTTTGATTTTGGATGTATTATCTGTGATGCACAAACAGTAGACTGCTTTAACCCCAAAGTTGTAAGAGCTTCCATGGGCAGTTTATTTTACATTCCTGTTTATTATTTACAAGATTTAGAAGAGCTTTTACTAGAAGAACAGGAACGAATTCTTGCTGCATGCCTATACGGAGAATGGGCTCCTCGAAAGTGGGGACATCGAAATTGGATTTTGCTAGGAAACGAGTCTCAGGGATTGCCTGATATTTGGCTTAAAAAATATCACTTAGAAAAAACTACAATACCTAGCAATTCTTGTTGTGATTCCCTTAACATAACAGTAGCAGCTGGAATTTTAGCGTGGGAAGTATTTCAAAAAGGAAATAAAAAATCTTAAATTTGAATTATAAATTTTCTAAGAGCAAAACTACTGCTAAACTTTTTTACATGCACTATTACTTTGCGCCTAAATAATTAATATAAAACATAAACTGAAATGCTACCCTGGATATTCCAAAGCGATGAATTACAAGCCTATAAAAGTTGAGTAGTATCGTCCCTTGCGCCAATTGAGCAAGGAGAGGTAGAAAAAATTTATTTTTAGCTTGAGAAGTTGTAGTAAGCAGCAAATATTTTTGAATTAAAAAATCAAATCTTGTGGCTTTCTAATGCTTTTCTTACCTTTTATAATTCTGCCTCTATTTGTTGCTGCTCATATAACTGGTAATAAAAATTACGCCTGGCCAAAAGCTCTTGATGCTTACCTCTTTCTACAATTTTTCCTCTTTGCAAGACAATAATACAATCCGCCCCTTGCACAACATTTAAGCGATGAGTCACCACAATAAGGGTAGGGTGGTAACCATCTTGGCCACACATAGTACGTAAATTTTGCAAAATATACTCCTGGGTTTGAGAGTCTATAGCTGACAGAGCATCGTCTAAAATTAAAATAGGCTTTTTAACCAAGTAAGCACGGGCAAGAGATATACGCTGCTTCTGTCCTCCAGATAAAGTTACTCCTCTTTCCCCAACAACAGTTTCAAATTGTTGAGGGAAACCCAAAATGTCTTCATAAATGCCAGCAAATTGAGCAGCTTTAATAATCTCCTGCTCGGTAGCATTTTCCTTACCAAAGGCAATATTTGCTCTTATTGTATCAGAAAATAAAAAACTATCCTGGGGTACATATGCAATTGCGCTTCGTAGTTCTAGCTGAGCGTAGGCATTAAGCGGGTAATCGCCCAAGTAAATAATGCCTTCGGTAGGGTCCCATAAACGAGGTAATAAGCTAACGAGTGAAGTTTTTCCTGAGCCTGTTGCTCCCACAATTGCCAAAAACTGTCCTTGGGGTATTGTAAATGAAATTGCTTCTAGCGCCTTTATACCAGTTTGAGGATAGTATAGAGATACATTCTCAAAACGAATAGAGCAATCTGTTAATTTAGGGCCCGTTCTAGGAAAAATAATTTCTGGCTCTTGAGCAAGCACTTCATTTACTCTTTGCTGACTAGCTGCTGCTCTTTGAATAAGACTAGTTACCCACCCCAAAGCTGCCACTGGCCAAACAAGTAAATTGAGATATACAATAAATTCTGCTATAGTGCCTATTGTCAAAGTACCCGCTATTACTTTTTCACCCCCTATCCATACCGTGAAAACTGTACTTAAACCAATAAGTAGGGCTATAAGGGGATGAAATAAAGCGTCTACTTGCACAAGGCTAAGAGAAAGCTTTCGAAATTCTTGAGAACTAGCTATAAAACGATCTTTAATTGCCTCTTCACGAGCATAGGCTTTTATAAGTCGAACTCCTGAAAAAACCTCTTGCACCCAAGAGTTTAAGATAGCCAATTGCGCCTGTACTGCTTCACTTCTTTTTATAATAATAGAGTGCACCCAATATATTAAAAAAGCAAGTAAAGGAAGGGGCGCTAAAGTGTAAAGGGTAAGCTCTACATTTACTACTATCATAGTAAAAAGAATCATCAAAAATAAAGTTAGGGTGTTGAGGCTATACATAATACCTGGCCCTGTAAACATTCTCACATTGCTAATATCTTCAGAAATACGCGCCATTAAGTCACCAGTCGAATATTTGAGAAGAGTACTTTGCGAATAGGTTTGGTATTTTTCAAATAGTTCATTTTTTTGATTATACTCAATTTTGCGCGACATAACAATAATTGTCTGCCGCACAAAAAATAAAAATACCCCTCGCAAAAATGCCATTAATAAAACAAGAAGTCCAAAAAGCAAGAGTACCTTTTTTACTAAACTTGTTATTTGTTCCTCAACTGTAAAGCCATTAATAAGCTGTTTAATCTTTATCAGGTGCTCTACTAAATCAAACGCATGACGAACAATCTGGGCAGGATAAATAGAAAACCAATTGGAAATCACCAAAAAAATGATTCCGCCCAATAAAAGTAATTTATACTTATTAAAATAAGGAAGTAAGCTTAGCAATAGTGTCTTCAAAGCAAATTATTTTTTTATAAAGAACTAATAGCGGGCCGTTCTGTAATTTCATGATAACAAAAAACATCTTTAGCAAAATAATGTCCTACCAAACTTTTGCGCGTAAGAGCAGAATTTTGAATGGGCGCTCCTGCGTGTAACAAATTAGCATGCCATATTAAAACGTCTCCTCTTTGGGCACAAAAGACGCTAGGCGTTAATTCATATTCAGCGATAATTTGTTGAATTTTTTCTTCATACCGGGCATAACTTTTTGCTCCTATACGCCACCAATTATTTCCAGTTTCAAAAGCATCATTCATAATATAGGGCAAACGATGACTTTTGGGGTAATAGCATAGGGGGCCTGCCTCAGGTTGTACATCTTCTAGTGCCACCCATATAGCAATTAAATATCCTTTAGGTTCAGTGCTCATATGGATGAAATCAGAATGAGGCTTCTGTTCGCTACCATGTGTAAAAAATATAGACTGAAATAACCAAACTGGCTTTCCTAAAATAAAAGAAAGTAGCTCTATTAAAGGAGGATAGTGCAAAATATTATTTAAAGCACTACTTTTTAAGTGGGCATCCATTATTTTTTTGCCTGTATAATTATACTTAATCTTCTTTTGAGTAAGCAAAGTCTCAACTTCTTTTAAGGCCTTAGCAATAATCTCAACTTCAAAATATTGCCTAAGTACTAGATAACCTTCTTCTACCCATTGCTTTAATTGCTGCTGAAGTTCTACATCCAAACTCTGATAATAAGAACTTAAATAAAGCTGCTGCAGGGCGGTGGGAGAGTCTAACCAGGGCACTTCGTGAGAAGGATTTTGAATATCGCGGGCGCAAACGGGAGCCAAAATACTTTTAGCTATACCCAATTGACGATACAGCTTTCTATTATGCCATAATTTATGAATATTGAGTAGATTGTAAAGAATGTAGAATAACTTATAGTCTCTCAATTGTCCGGAATAAGTAGCAAATAGTTTTCGAAGATCTGGCATAAAAAATTAAGGTAGGAGATGGCTTCATAAAATTAAAAAAAGCCTACGTATAAAGCATACGTAGGCGAAAAAGGAAAAAACAAAGGAACTAACTAAAAAGAAAAAGATTTAGCTACAGCCCATGCTATTCCCACAATTCAAACACTTATAACAAGTGCCACTCCTTATAGTAATGTGCCCACATACATTACAAGAAGGTGCATCCCCCATAAGGCTTAAACTTTGCTGTTGTGCTGCTATAGCTGCTAGGTAACTTTGCGTAATACCGCTAAAGGGTGCATTTAAACCATTTCGCTCCAGGAAAATATTACTAGGTTTAATAGAAGCTGCGTTATTGTTATTAGAGTTTTGCTGTAAAGAGGTAGAAGAAGTGCTAGGTAAAGAATCCTCCCCTGAAGTTTTGTTTTTCGGGGGCTTGGTATTTTCATTTTCTATTTTTGTACGGGCTACATGAGCAAAGTCTTCCCGATTTAGATATTCCAAGGCCAATAAGCGAAAAATAAAATCTACAATCGACGTAGCATGTTTTATATTCTCGTGATCTACAGGTCCAGAAGGTTCAAAACGTGTAAAAGCAAATTTATCGACAAACTCTTCTAAGGGAACACCATACTGCAAACCAATCGAAATTGCAATGGCAAAACAATTCAGCATGCTACGCAAGGTAGCCCCCTCTTTATGCATATCAATAAAAATCTCCCCAAGTGTACCGTCCTCGTATTCACCTGTGCGTAGAAATAGCGTTTGACCGCCCACTTTAGCTTTTTGAGTAAATCCTCTTCTCTTAGCGGGCAAAGGACGACGATTTACTACTCTACGTAGAGAACTCTTGAAATCGTTATCATCAGACTGAGCGAGCATATTAGCAATTGTTTCTAAAAGCTCTTCTTTAGTAAACTCCATCTTTTGCTTGCCATTCTTGGTTTGTAAAACTAACGTACCCGCCTTGCGAGTATCTGATTTTGTAGAAAGGGGCTGTGAAAGCTTAGAGCCATCGCGATAGATAGAAATAGCTTTCAACGAAAGCTTATGGGCAAGCATGTAACACTCTTGTATTTCTTGCCAAGCAGCCTCGTGGGGTAAATTGATAGTCTTAGAAATAGCGCCGCTAATAAAAGGCTGTGCCGCTGCCATCATTCGGATATGTCCATGCGGGTGGATAAAACGAGTTCCTTTCAAGCCACATTTATTAGCACAGTCAAAAACAGGATAGTGCTCTGGCTTCAAGTAGGGAGCTCCTTCGATAGTCATTGTACCTGTAACGTATTCATTAGCAGCTGCAATTTGAGTAGGCGTAAAGCCCAGCGCTTCTAACAAAGAAAAATTAGGATTTTGATATTGGTCTGGAGTAAAACCTAGACGACGTAAGCAGTCTTCTCCTAGGGTAAAAACATTAAATGTATGCTGCAATTCAAAAGCTGAGGGCAATTGGGCTTCAATATTATTCAAGTCTTTATCTAAGAAACCTTTTGCTCGTAGACTTTCAGGGTTAATGTAGGGAGCCCCTTTTAGAGTAGCATGCCCCACCGCATATTTAACAATAGCTTCAATTTCATGACTTTGATACCCTAGATTATGCAAGGCTAATGGAATAGCCTGATTAATAATTTTGAAGTATCCACCTCCTGCCAGTTTCTTGAATTTTACAAGTGCAAAATCAGGTTCTATTCCTGTGGTATCGCAATCCATAAGTAAGCCTATGGTACCCGTAGGCGCCAGTACCGTCACTTGCGCGTTACGGTATCCATATTCAGTACCCAGCTGCAAAGCTTGGTCCCATGCTTGGCAGGCTGCCTTAAGCAAATATTTAGGACATTCAGCCTCATTAATGCCCTGTGGAATAATTGATAGCCCTTCGTAAGCAGAAGCATCCGCATTATATGCAGCATAACGATGGTTACGTAATACTCGCAGCATATCTTCCTTATTACGCTCATAGCCTGGAAAGGGCGAAAGATGAGCAGCCATTTCCGCAGAAGTAGCATAGGCCGTGCCTGTCATGATAGCGGTAATGGCAGCACAGATGGCATTTGCTTTGGGGCTATCATAAGGAATGCCCGCTACCATTAGCATAGAACCTAAATTGGCATATCCTAGCCCTAATGTGCGAAAATCGTAAGAAAGGCGAGCTATCTCCTTAGAAGGATAATGAGCCATTTGAACTGAAATATCAAGTACTACCGTCCAAATACGGCAAGCATGGCAAAAAGCCTCTACATCAAATTCTAGTGTCGAATCATTGAAAAATTTTCTCAAGTTCAAGCTAGCTAAATTACAAGCTGTATTATCTAAAAACATGTATTCTGAACACGGGTTAGAAGCCCGAATCTCTCCGTCTTTAGGACAAGTATGCCATTCATTTATGGTCGTATGAAATTGTACCCCAGGATCCGCGCAAGCCCATGCTGCTTCTGCGATGGCATTCCATAATTCACGCGCTTTATAAGTCTGTGCGACTTTACCGCTCGTACGGTAATACGTATGCCATTCTCCATCCTTTTCAAGAATTTCGAAAAAATGATTAGGAATACGGACAGAATTATTGGAATTTTGTCCTGAAACTGTTCTATAAGCTTCTCCTTCATAATCGGCAGGATAGCCTGCAGCAATAAGAGCCGCCACTTTCTTTTCCTCATCTTTTTTCCAATTAATGAAAGCCATAATTTCAGGATGGTCTATATCCAAAATCACCATCTTAGCAGCGCGGCGAGTAGTACCTCCCGACTTGATAGCCCCTGCGGCTCGGTCTCCAATCTTTAAAAAGCTCATTAAGCCTGAAGAGTGCCCTCCTCCACTTAAAGGCTCTCCTTCAGCCCGAATATTTGAAAAATTAGTACCTACTCCTGACCCATACTTAAAAATTCTAGCTTCTCGCACCCAAAGATCCATTATTCCCCCCTCGTTTACTAAATCATCATTTACTGAAAGAATAAAGCAGGCGTGCGGCTGCGGACGCTCGTAAGCGGATTGCGACTCTACTACTTCGTTGGTTTCAGGGTCTACATACCAATGCCCTTGCGGTGGTCCTGCTATACCATAACTTTCATATAACCCAGTGTTAAACCATTGTGGAGAATTGGGTGCTGCCATCTGGGCAAGCATCATAAAACAAGCCTCATGATAAAAATTTTCCGCGTCTTCTTTCGAAGCAAAATAGCCGAATCGTTCCCCCCACCTTTGCCAGCAATTAGCTAGGCGATGTACCACTTGTTTTATGGAAGTTTCGCGACCTTCGGGTGTAGGAACGCCAGCTTTGCGAAAATACTTCTGAGCTAAAATATCTGTTGCCACTTGACTCCAACCCTTGGGTACTTCTACATTGTTCATTTCAAAAACAACATCGCCCTTGGGGTTGCGAATTACGGACGTCCGCAGCTCGTATTCAAAAGCATCAAATGCGCTCTCTACGTTCTTAGTGAAAAAACGCTTGAAAGATAAGCCCTTGGGTGAAAATGAATTGTGCTGGGTCATATATAATTATAATTGAAAAGTTATTATCTAAAAGGGTTTAGCACAAAGTTAAAGTATAAGCTCCCCAAAAGAATGCACATTTATTTCACAATAAGTTTTGCACAAAGCCACAGAGAAGGAACTTATTTTATTAGCTTTCAACTAACTAGATTTTCAGTTTATCAACACAAAATGTGGACTTTAAAATTTCCCAAAAACATTTTATACACGTAGTATGTGGATAAATCTTCAAGTATAAGAGAAACTAGCTATTTAATCGAAATAGAATAGAATAAAAGTAAATAACCTTGCAGTTACAGCATACATTGATACTATTTTTGTAAACGTAATAAGAGCGTGCTAAGGGTGCAAAAACAATCTACAACCTTTCGCCAAATTTTTGGGCGAATACAGACATATATCGAATATGCATTAGAAGGCATTTATTATTTCCTTCCCTTCCAACTTTTATTTCAACAATTCTTAAGCCAAAAAATTCTACTTCTATTCTGGCTATTCCTATTCATGTTAATCACTCAAAATGCTTTAACAGAACTAGGAGCACCCTACCTTTTTCTGGAACCAGAATACCTTAACGCATTTAACTTTACAAGTCTTTTTCTTTTAGGAATTTCATTTGGAATATTTTGCTTTGCCTATCAGATGACCTGCTACATTCAATATGGACATAAATTTCCCTTTTTAGCTCTTAGCAAATACCCTTTTCTAAAATTTAGTCTTAATAATAGCCTTATCCCTATACTCTTCTGGATAACTTATTGTTTTTGCTTTTTTCATTTCCATGAGCAGACTTTACCCCTATCTCGAATTTTATTCTATCTATCTGGAGCCTTATTGGGAGGTATTTTTACAAGCATTCTCACACTTTTTTATTTTAGCAAAAAAGAGTCTAATATTCTTCAACTTCTTGGTAATCGTCTTCTAGCAGAATTAGGAAATTCTAAAGCCTTTATTAGAGAAGCAAAGAAAACATTTCAATTTTATGGTAGTGAAATACGTATAGATTCTTACCTAGATTTCGACGGAATACAAAAACCTAAAATTCATGCTAAAGTACAATTTCGAAATCTTGTTAAGATAATCAACCAAAGCCATACTAATGGCTTAATAGCTGAATTAGGCCTTTTCTTACTGCTATTAATACTAGGAATATTTCAGGAATCGACCATCTTTCGCATTCCAGCTGGAGCTAGTTTTATGCTCCTCTTTTCCTTTATGATAATGCTTATTGGCGCCATCATTTACTGGTTTCAAAGAATCGGACCTTTAATCATTCCCTTATTACTAATTGTGTTTTATATACTGAATCAAAATACTTGGCTAATAGGCCCGCACCATGCTTTTGGCTTAGATTATACGCGCAAGCCAGTACCCTATACCCCAAAAACCCTACAGCGCCTAATAGATACCATCAGCGTTAGGCAAGATTCTTTACAAACTATAGCCTTGCTAGAAAATTGGAAAAAACGATGGCAAAAGAAATATGGTAATAATCAAAAGCCTTTATTAATACTACTCAATGTTTCAGGTGGTGGCACACGAGCAGCAGTTTGGAGTGTAGCTTGCATTCAACAATTAGAAAAAGAACTAAAAGGAAAATTTTTAGAGCAAACCGTCTTGATCACCGGCGCATCCGGGGGCATGATAGGAGCTGCTTACTACCGGGACCTACTACTTAGAGCTCAGCAACAAAATATACCCATAAGTGAACTTTATAAAGCAGAAGTAATTGATAAAATTGCAAAAGATTTACTCAACCCCGTAGTATTCAATTTTACTACTAATCTACTTTTACCCTTTCAACAATTCTACGAAGGCGGATTTCGCTACAATAAGGACCGCGGCTACATCTTTGAAAATCAACTTATTGAAAATACAGGTGCTTTTATTAATATGCGACTTAAAGACTACCGCCAAGCTGAAAAAGATGCACTTATTCCAATGCAAATTTTTACCCCCACTATTGCTAATGATGGGCGCAAGTTAATTATCTCCTCCCAGCCAGTGTCTTATTTATGCCGCCCCTTTCAATTTAATGCTTATTATGCTAATGAAATTGCTGCCGTAGAACATGCCAAACTCTTTCAAGAGCATAGTGGAGAAAACTTGAAAATAACTACTGCTTTGCGTATGAATGCCACCTTTCCCCTTGTATTACCCTTTGTAGAATTGCCTACCCAACCTAAAATAGAAGTATTAGATGCAGGCGTAAACGATAACTTCGGAGTTCATACTTCAATTAAATTTTTAGAAGTTTTTGATACCTGGATTAAGCAAAATACAAGAGGAACTCTTATTGTCCAAATTCGAGACTCACCTAGAGAGAAAAATGCTCCCCCTACGCCACCCGCAACCCTAGCAGAACAAATTTTAGGAATATTGGGAAGCACATATCAATCTTTTGCAGCTAATAAAGATTTGCTAAATGACGAAATCCTGGAATATGCTAAAAAATGGCATGCTCACCCTTTAGAAGTAGTTGACCTTCAATATATTCCTGCTAATCAATTTCAGGGGGCTTCCTTAAGCTTTCGCCTTACAGCCAGAGAAAAAAAAGATATTCTCAACGCTTTACACAACCCAATTAACGTTGGAGCAAGAAACTATATCAAGCAACTCATTGAAAATCCTTCGCTTTAGGGGAACCACATCCCCGTAGGCACCACTTCTAAGCAATGACCATCCGGATCTCTAAAATAAAAAGAGTGAAAGCCCCCTGGCCAATTCTGCTCATATTCTATAGCAATACCTTTACTCTGCACAAAAGCTTTAGCCGCCTCATATTTTTCAGGCGGTACCTCAAAAGCAAAATGTAATTGACCATACCCATAGTGAGGGGGTGGCACTATTTTTTGACGCGAATCTTCTGCAATAAAACACAATAGCACAGAACTACCTGCCCTAAAAAAAACATGTTTGCCTGGCACAAAACTAATAACAGGAAGTTCTAGCAGCGAATGATAAAAATTTTTTGTCCGCTCCAGATCCGATACATAAATGCAAGTTTCTTTGATTTTAACCAGGTCTAGCACCGCTCTTAAGCTTTGGTATCCCTAAAAATACACCTAGCCCTTGTAAATTACAAACTCCGCTTAATTTCTTAGATATCACTTTTTAAAAGAACTTCAAGATAAAAGATGTCCCATTTTTTCACGCTTAGTGGCTAGGTATTTCTGGTTGTGTTCATTAGGAGGAATACGTAAAGGAACGATCTCAACAATTTCTAATCCATAACCTGCTAGCCCTGTTCTTTTTTTAGGATTATTAGTAATTAGTCGCATTTTACGTACTCCCAGGTCGCGTAAGATTTGGGCCCCAATACCATAATCTCGGTGATCCATCTTAAAGCCTAGTTTCAAATTTGCTTCTACAGTATCTAAACCCTCTTCTTGTAATCGATAAGCTTTTAGCTTGTTTAAAAGTCCAATTCCTCTACCCTCTTGGTTAATATACAGTAATACACCTTGCCCCGCTTCTTCAATCATTTGCATGGCGGTATGTAACTGCTCGCCACAATCGCAGCGCAACGAACCAAAAATATCTCCGGTAGCACAAGAAGAATGAACTCTGGTTAATACAGGCTCGTTTTCTTCCCATTTTCCTTTCACTAAAGCTAGGTGAACCTCTTGAGTGTAAATATGGATGTAGGGATGTAAAATAAAGTCTCCATAGGCAGTAGGTAGTCGCACGGGTTCTTGCTTAGTAATTAAGGTTTCATGCTGCAAACGATACTGAATTAGCTGTTCTATGGAAACAAGCTTCATATTAAATTTATCGGCAATTTGGCGTAGGCGCGGCAAACGTGCCATAGTTCCATCTTCATCCAAAATTTCTACAATTACTCCAGCAGGTTCTAAGCCAGCAAGCCTAGCAAAATCAATCGCTGCTTCTGTATGACCTGCCCTTCGCAAAACTCCCTCTGTCCTGGCGCGAAGGGGAAAGATATGACCAGGTCTTCCTAAATCTTCGGGCTTTGTGTTAGGGTCAATGAGGGCTTGAATAGTACGTGCCCTATCGTAGGCAGAAATGCCAGTAGTACAGCCATCCTTTAGATAGTCTACACTTACAGTAAAAGCAGTTTGATGCCTTGCATTATTGTTGTATACCATTTGTGGCAAATCTAGCTCCTGACAACGTTCCTCTGTAAGAGAAACGCAAATGAGCCCACGACCTTCTTTAGAAAAAAAATTGATAACCTCAGGCGTTACGAAACGTGCTGCAATTACAAAATCGCCCTCATTCTCTCTATCTTCATCATCCACTACAATAATAATTTCGCCTTTCTTAATACTTTCAATTGCAGATTCAATAGAATCTAGACGAATTGGCTCCATGGAATATGAAAAACTAAGCTGCTTAACTAAAACGAAATATAATGAATTTTAGTTACTTAAAATTCAAGCAAGGAGTAATAAATTGTTAAGTAAGTTAAGTAAATTACTATGCGATCTAATTTCCTCTGCACTTGAACCTGAATATTTGTATTATTTGAACCAGAATGAATCAGGATTTTAAGGATGAGTAGGATTTTTCTTAGAGCACGTTAACTACGCTAGTACGCTAGTCTTCTATCTCGAATGAAATTACCCAAAAACTAAAAGAATTAGACAAGATTGTTATTTAATTATTAAACAGGCACAATTAGTCCTGCTAGTCTTCTTATCCTGTAAATCCTGATTCAGTGTAATCCTGCTAAAGCTAAACTTTAATGAATAAAGAGAAGAAGATACTTTAAGCCTAGCAGCGAGCTTGAAAGAGGTTCAGTTTTCTACTAAGAGGCCCTCTTTTTGGCTTTAAGTATGAGCACTTTACTTGTTTAGTTGTGCGCCGGAGTTTTCTAGCGTACCTCAGGAACTTCGTTTCATAAAGAAAAGCCACACTTTGCCACATGAAAATAACTGTGGAAGAAGAAAAGTAACTTTCTATATTCTTTCTGCTCCGGAATACTTGCCAAGTTATTCTCTTTACTTATAAAAGAAGGTTATAATGCTAATTTAATATTTTTAGTCTACCAAGATTAAAAAGTAGAAGTAAAATTATCATTCTAGTAGTATGTGTACTTACCAATTTTTTTCCGCCTTGAACCAGAATTGACCGAGATTTGAAGAATTAGTAAGATTATTCCAAGCATACTTTCAAATATTTTTGCTAATCTTTTGAATTAGATCCTTCCTGGTTCAAACTAATATTTTTTCATGGCTCATAATTTTATTTAATTTTTATAAATTATTTGTATTCTATTTGGCATTTTTTCTTAGCAGCTTTGTACCATGAAAAAAATAAATTTTTTAAGTCTTTTATACTTTTTTGCTTTTTCCTTGCTCTGTGTAATAAATTACCTAAGAGCACAAGAAGGCACATTGGTGGATTATGCTACCCTTTTTAATAAGAACTTTCCGCTGCCAGATAGTACAAGAAGGAATCTTTTTTTGCAACTTGCAAATGAGTATCCTAAAAGCGGACCTTACGGCATATTTGCCAAAATTTGGCTCACTTGGAAAGATGGAAATAACAATGAAGCTTTATCCCAAGTTGAATTATTTATAAAAGATTACCCGCAGTTTGCTTATGGTTATGGGTTGCGAGCTGCTATTCACATGACTTTAGGCAAACCCGAAGAAGTAATTTTAGCAGATGTAGATAGAGCATTAAATCTGGAGCCCACTTGGGGTTATGCTCATCTTATAAAAGCAAGGTACTACAACAAACAACAGCAATATGAAAAGGCCCTAGCTGAACTTGAGGTAGCCATGGCAAAAGATACTTCGCTTTGGCAAAAGATAAAAGCCCTTGAATTTCAAATTTTGAAAAAACAAAGGAAAGCAGAGCAAGCATTTGCACTAGCCAAAAGTATTCTCCAAAAACATTCCACTTTTGCACCGGCCTTCGCTTGGATAAGTGAATTAGCTATTGAAAGTGGCAAAAACGATACGGCACTTTTTTATATTCAGCATGCCTTACGCTATGCGCCTCAAAACTATGATTTTCTCTTACTAAAGTTAAAAATTCAATTAGCTCGAAAACAATATAGTGCAGCTGAAAAATTAGGCGATACATTAGTGGCTCAAAAACCTAATGTTTTTCATGGTTTCTTTTGGAGGGGCAAGGCAAGATATACCCAACGCTCCTATTCTTTAGCACTTCAAGATTTTAACCAAGCACTTGAATTAGCACCTAATGACACAGCTATTTTAATGGCACGTGCCCAAACTCACTATAGTTTAAATGATCCTCAAAATGCTATCGAAGATTTTTCTAAAATTCTTTTTATAGACCCATTGCATTATGATGCCCGCAGATTTCGTGCTACTTTGCGCATGAATATTGGAGAAAATGAAAATGCCTTGCAAGACTTTAATTTCCTTATTGAAAAACATCCTAAAGTTCCTAGCCTTTATAGCGATAGGGGTGTAATACGCAGAAGGCTAGGTGATATCGAGGGCGCGCTACAGGACTACGGAAAAGCTCTAGAGCTTAATCCTCAAGATTTTGCAGTATACAATAATCGAGCTTATTTACTTACACAATTAAATCGCAATGCAGAAGCCATTGCAGATTACAATAAAGCCCTTGAAATTAAACCTGATTTTGTATTCGCCCTCAATAATCGAGGGCAGCTAAAGCAAAAAATAGGAGACTGGAACGGTGCTATTCGCGATTTCAGTGAGGCTATCAAAAAAGATCCTCGTAATGCGCAAGCCTACTTTCTTCGTGGACAATGTAAAATGCAAATTTATGACACAAGTGGTGCTTGCAAAGATTGGAAGTCTGCTGC
Source organism: Bacteroidia bacterium (assembly GCA_025057395.1). Taxonomy (GTDB): domain Bacteria; phylum Bacteroidota; class Bacteroidia; order J057; family JANWXU01; genus JANWXU01. Next base: position 33,834 of record JANWXU010000016.1, read on the forward strand.
AAAATACGGCCATCTCGAAGCAAGAACATTATACTCTGAAAAATGCCTTAAGTAATGTAAAAAACGTACCCTTCCATAAAAAAGGGTACGTTTTTATAAAAATTTATAAAAAATTTAATTTTTTACTAGGCGAGTAACCAGATATCTATTTTGTAAGCGTAATTCTAAAATATAAATGCCTGATATTAACTCTGAACCATCTAAAATTACTTCATTTGTACTTAGCTCGTTTTGAACTATTCTTAATAATGCGCCTTGCAAATTATATAGGCGTAATTCTAGGTCATTTACTTCAAAGGGTAAAGTAAGTTTCCAATACGTTTGAGTAGGGTTAGGAGAAATATGGAACTGACTAAACTCTTGAATCATAAATTGCTCGCCATTCAATTTACCATTAGCTGCAGTGCGGAAGGAAAAGACTTGCGGTAACCCTGCGTAGCCATCTTGACAATAGGGCGTAAATTTGAGCTCGTATAAAGTATTGGGTATAAGATTTTGCAATGTATAAAAACCACTGCTTGCAACTCCTTCGTAGGCTAAAAGCCAAGGAAGGTTAGGAACATCTATTCTGCGGTACTCTATTGTTATTCGAGTTATTTCAGGGCTAGCAACCCACGATAAAGTAACACGGTTCATTTGATTACTTTGAATTTGGAGATTGGCATTTTCTCCACAGGAAGGAGCAACAAAAGAAATAGCTGCTGCTTGTGAAAAACTAAAATTAGGCACACAAACACTCCTTACTTCAAAGAAAAAGTTTCGCAAAAAAGAAGGTAAAGAAATTCTTATTCTGTTTTCTGAAGTAACAACAGGTCCTACTAAAACATTTTGTTGATCGTCCTTTAATGTATATTCATAATAAGCTACACCACTCACAGGATTCCATTGGAATTGCGCCTGCTGATAGTCTAAACTTACAAGTTGGATATTTCTTACAGAACTACACTCCAAGGGCTGAGCTACAATATTTACTGTAGCAGTAGCACGGCAACCATTTCTATCTCTAACAATTAAGTTATAGGTGCCTACAGCAAGATTATTAAAAGTAGAACTACTTTGCCAAAAGCCTAAGCCTTCGTAAGTATAGCTAAAAGGAGGTGTGCCCCCTTGAGGCTCGATAAATATTCGCCCATCTCTCACTTCTAAACTACTGGCAGGCCAGGTAGTAACCGATAACCGTAGAGGAAGACGTACAGGAACAGTTATGCTTCCTTGAACGCGACATCCATCCTTAAGGCCAGTTACTGTATAAGTGGTTGTAATAGTAGGAGTAGCTTCAACAGTATTACCCAAATTACGATTAAGCCCCTCAGCAGGCACCCAAATAGCCTGTGTGATAGATTCTTCTATACTTAGCAAAGTAGGAGTGCCATTACACTGGTTAGGGGTCTGCTCTCGGATAATAATATTTTGCGTAGCAACTTCTACACGATGTACAGCTTGCTGAACACACCCATTATATGATCCTAATAAAGTGTAAGTTACAGTTTGTTTAGGGGCGACAAGAGTTTGGAGGGAGTAGGGAGATGCTACCGCTTCTGTAGGCAACCATTGCCAAAGTGCTTTGGGCTGATTAGTATTAGCTCGCAAAGTAATTGCCTGCCCACAAACTAATGAATTACTACCCTGAATAGATAAACGAAATACAGAGTCAGGTACTGTTAAACGTACTGAAATTGGAACTCTAGCACTTTCACAAGTCGATTTTTCGTCATATACACTAGCAAAAAAGGTGGTATTTGTAGTAAGAAAAGGAGTAGTAAAGCGATAAGGAGTAAAGGCTAAATTCTCGATAGCAGTAGTAGCACTTGGTTGAGTATATATTTTTATAGTAAAATTGCTTTCACTCAAACCTGAAAAGCTAAATTGAACGCTTCCATTACCACACCGCAAAAGAATACTTTCTTCTGCTACAGGAGGTGAAATAAGTCTATTATGAACTTTAGCTACAATTGCTAAAGGATGGCTACGGCAACCTGTCCTTGGGTCTTGAGCTTCTAGGTAGAAGGTAGTAGTAGTTGAGATAAAGTGATTAAAAGAAGCGGGTGTACGAGTGAAAGTAGTAAGTACTTGCCCCCCAATAATGGCACTTAACAAGATAGGATAATCTGCTTTTAGGACAGAAATTGTCACAAAGCCTTCTTTACAGCGGCTAGAAACAACAAAATCACTTTCTAATGGTGTAGGAGGCAGATCATAAGTAGTTGCAAAAATAGCTCTGCGACTACTTTCACAGCCCTGACCATCATAAGCTGCTGCTACGTAAAAAGTCGTTGTAGTAGTAATGGGAAAAGTAGTGTATAAGTAGGGTTGGCTTCGTATTTCAGCTAAGGGAACACCACCTTCAGCCATAGAATAAATTCGAATACTTTCGCCCAAAGGGGGATTAGGAACAATTGTAAAAACAGCTCTCTGGCCAGGGCAAACTTGTACTGAAGCTGCCATAGGAACACCAGGTAAATTTGGAATAGGTCGAATTATCACGTCTACTGAGGAGCGACTTTTACAACCCAAGCTATCTTGTGCTTCTATATAAAAGCGCGTGGAAGTACTAAGTTCGGATATAACGAGTTCAAAGGGAGCAAACTCTGCTTGGGCTATGGGCTCAGAGGTGAGGGTTTGTGTAAATAAGGATACTCGAGTAGCGCCAAAGTTTGGCCGTTGGGCCAATAAGGTTACTTTGCCCGCGCCACAGCGTTGCACACTGCTATAAGGTGGAGCTTCCAAGCGACTTACCCGGATTATCCATGGAACTTTTACACTTTGACAATTACCTATTCTGCGATCTATAAAATATGTTGTTGTGGCACTTAAAAAAGGAGTATAAAAAGTAGGGTTATTAACCGTGTAAACATGTAAAACAGAACCTGTTGCGTTATACAATATAAGGCTTTCCCCTGGAGCAGGGCTCATACTAAGAGCAACTTCTTGCCCACGGCAAAGATTTATAATGGGAGGAATTGGTGGAGCAGTAGGAAGATATTCAGCAAGGACAGCACTGCGAGGACTTTCACACCCTGTTTGAGGATCAAAAGAAGCAAGATAAAAAGTGGTAGTAGTCTGAATAGAGGGAGTTTGAACACCTTCTTGTCCGGGAGAAAAAGTTTGAGCTAATCTTGTTCCGCCTATAGGTAAATCATAGAGGCGTAAGCCTAAACCAGAGGGCAATTCAGCACGGAAAACAAATTCAGTAGAACAGTGGCTTACATTTTGCGCTAAAGGTATAGGGGGGATAGGCCGTACTGAAAAATCTTGCCTAAGCCTTTCACTTACACAGTTTTGGTTAGGTAGCCACTGCTCAAAATACAATTGAGAATTTCCTTCGGGCAAAAACCACTCCAATCGATTGCTGCCTATGGAACCTATAGCCATAGGCTGCCCGCTATCTAAGCTACTATATAAGCGAAGAATTGCATTAGGTAAAATACCTCTAAAGCTTAAAGTTTGTACCTGCCCTCCACAAAACAAAATACTTCCTGCATATGCCCAGCTAGGAATAGGTTGATTTTTTACCTCCGCCACCAACATCTGTCGACTATTCTGACAACCAGTTTGCGGGGATACTACGTTTACGTAAAAAGAAGTATGTTGTGAAATACTAGGCAAAGAGATGCCGCTTTGGGGAAAGGTAGTACTAATTAATGGTACTGTAGCATCCAAGCTAGTATATACATTTAGTCGATGATTAGGAAGTAAGCCCCAAAAGCTAAGTGTAGGACGACCTGGAGCACACAAGGGAGTAATGGAATAAACAGGATGCTCAGGAATCGAATGCACTTTCAAACTTAGCTTTTGACGCGAACTTATACAACCTAAATTAGTCTCCACTCCTTCTACCCAAAAAGCTGTATCTCGGCTAAAAGAGGGCGTAGTCCATTGCCAGGGAGACTGACCAATAATATGTACGGGCAAAAGTGCATTCTCGGTCGCATATAAGCGTAGGCTTCTTAAGTTACTTAAAGTTGTAAAATTTACGGTAAAACTACCTGCGCCACAACGAACGGTAGTATTTTCTTGCCATTGGGGTAGGGGGGAAGGTTCGGTTATTCGAATAGTAGTGCTTACAGTGGGGGAGAATTTACAAAAAGAAGCTTCTATAGCCACACGCACAGTAGCTTGCGTAATTGTAGTATAGACTACTTTAGGAGGAATAGGACCTACAAATTGTTCAGGGGCTGCTCCTGTGCCAAAATTCCAGCGATACTGTACAGGCAGTTGACTACGCCAAGAAAGTCCTAGCTGAAGGGGAGTTTGCGTGCAAGTAGCATTAGGTGCTCCAGTAATAGAAATGTTCTGAAACTGAGTAAGCCAAAATGGAAATTGTGTTTCTAGAAGCATGCCGCTACATAAGTCGGGAACAATTCCTTTGCGCCTTAAAATTAACTTTCCTTCTCTAAAATTAGTAGGAGTGCGAAAGATAATATCTACAAGCTCTTCCTGGCAATTGATACGCACTATTGGAAAAGTTTCAGTACTATTTTCTGCACTAATCTCAAAGTCTGAAGCTTCTACCTGAGAACAGTCCAAACGTTTATTAAAAGAAAGAGTAAGTAGTAAATGAGTGGTACTTCCAGCGCAAAGGGTATCTTCCAGTAGAGTAGCTTTTAGGGGCACCTCATCGGTGAGTAAAGCAGTACCTGTAGTGAATAACCGAAATCCTCCTCTTGCTATGCCTGTTTGGTTAATTACCAAAACAAACTCTTGTCCTTGCGTAATAAAAAGTCCGTCCATAAAGGGATTACCATTTAACCCTTCATTTAGTATAACTCCTAAGGGAGTATAAACGCTATCGGCAAGTCCCGTAACACCAGTTTGTTGCGATACGTTACAACGCTCTGGGGGACGTGTATAAGTATTTTCACAATTAAAACCCGCTAGGCTTGTAATATCATAAAGAGCAAAATCAAAATTATCCTGAGGGTGATTCGGAATAATACGAAACCCAAAGGTACCCGAGCGCTTTACCTTAAACCGAAACCACAAAGTCCGTGATTCTACATTTCGCAAGCAACTGTTATATAACTCGTAAGTATTTCCTGTACCTTCTATCGGCCAACTTTGTTCATAAAACCCGCATAATGGTAAAGCGCCTCGACAGTCACCTGGTGAGAAATGAGCATTTGCCTTAGAATTCAAGTATAAAAAAAGCAGCAGGTATAAGCCTAGTCTCCTAAGGATGCATTTCTTGAATAAATTCATTTTTCTAAAATATTAGTTAAGCATAAAATTAAAGAGTTCAATTAAAAAAAAGAATTATTTTAATTGGTCACTAAAAATTCAGTGTTCCAAAATTTCTTAACTTTCACATCAATTCACCCGAATTATTTCTTTATGCCCTCTTCCTACGATAGCAGCCTCAAGCAAATTTTTGTGACGGTTTTGCCCACTTTCTTTCGAAAAAACCTGAGCCTACAGCTGCTCCAAATCCAAGAACAAAACCTCGAACTTCAAACTACCCTCAAACGAACCCTAGACTACGTTGCTAAAGTCCAACTCTTGGAACCCACCACCAACCAACCCCAAGAAATCCTCTTACACATCGAATTCCAAACCCGCAACCATAAACACATGCACAAGCGCATGCTCGAATACTATGCCCTACTCTACCGAAAATATGATTTGCCCGTATTGCAATACGTCTTGTATCTAGGAAAAGAACCCTTACGCATGACCACCACCATCCGACACGCTCACTTACAGTTTGAATATCAAATTATAGACCTGCTTACTTTGCAAGCCCAGCAATTTTTGTTAGGAGAAAGTGTGGAAGAAAATTTGCTTGCTATTCTGGCAGATTATGGAGAGTTAGGGGCGGAAGCAGTGGTGGAGCAAATACTACATAAAATAGCAACTTGCAAAGCAGATGCTGTGGAAAAAGAGCGATATTTAGTAAATTTGGAGATATTGTCGCAGCTACGTAATTTGCAGCAATTGGTGATAGCAAAAGCAAAAACTATGGCATTAGAGTTTGATATTAAAAAAGACCTGCGATACTTACAAGGAAGAGAAGAAGGCAAGCAAGAAGGTTGGAAAGAAGGCAAGCAAGAAGGTTGGAAAGAAGGCAAGCAAGAAGGTTGGAAAGAAGGCAGGCAAATTGGCAAGCAGGAAGGAGCACAAGAAGAAAAGCTAAACATTGCCCGCCAAGCTCTGGCAGAAGGCTTGCCCACAGAGCTCATCGCCCGAATTACAGGCCTTTCAAAAATAGAAATCGAACAATTACGAAGCAGTTAAATTTATCTACATGAGCCTAACTAAGCCGAAAAACTAAAAAATTAGCTTATTCCCTCTATTTTAATACTTGAAAATTTTATTCTCTTATAATTTAGCCCATACAAACAATGCTTCTTTCTTAATTTACTCCTCTAAAAAATATGAAAAAAGTTAGTCAATAAATGTTTTCTATATAACCATTTTATTTTTAATCTTATTAAATAAATCTTTTATAGTGGGAGTAAAAAATTTTTACTCTCTAAAAAACCTAAAAGCAAATTTCTTAGCCCTATAACGCTTGAAAAGCTATACAATCCATAATAAAGCCATTAAAAGATAATTAAGTTACCCTAAGTCTTTTATCTCTTTTTTTTATTTAATTTGTGTTGAAAATAAATCAACATAAAAACTTTTTTATTGCACTATGCAAAAGCTCTTTAGATTATTTTTATTACTACTTGTTTGTAATCAGTGCTTTGCTAAATCTGAAATCATTGAGAAAAAGTTCACTCAAAGCACCCTAGCCTTTGTTCAAAATAAGGGTCAAATTATTGATACAGAAGGAAAAGTTCGTAGTGATATACTCTTTTATGCTCAGTTAAAAGGAGTTCAAGTTTATTTTTCAAAAGAAAAAATTAGTTATGTTTATCCGCTACATGATTTAAATTCCAGCAAACATAAAAATAATGGCCTCTGGCGAATGGATGTAGAATTTGTAAACGCAAATTCTGAGTGTAGAATTAGTGCTGAGGATGCAAAACAATTTTACCTTAATTACTATTTAGCCCACAAGCAAATTACGAATATTCCAACCTTTGGAAAAATTATCTACCATAATATTTATCCGCATGTTGATCTCATTTTTTACACTTTGCCCAACGGGGCATTGAAATATGATTTCATAATTAAGCCAGGAGGAAATCCACAAAATATTCGCTTAAAGTACATAGAGGGAGGTAAAACAACTATCAATACCCAAGGGGAATTTATTGCTATTCATCCAGCGGGTACTTTAACAGAAAAAGCTCCTTGGGCCTACCAAGAAAACAACACCAATGTATTTTCAAAATATGTTTTCAATGCTTCCAATCAAATTCTTTCATTTGAAATTGGCAATTATAATACTTCTAAAAATTTAGTTATTGATCCTGTAGTAAGCCCTTGGTCTACCTATTATGGCACTGCCAATATAGAAGAAGCCTACGGTATAGGCACAGCCCCTAATGGAAATGTAGTAGTTTGCGGCTATACCAATAGTAGTGTTTTTCCAGTTTTGCCCGGGGCTACCCAGCCAAACTTTGGAGGAGGAGGCGAAGACGCATTCGTAATTCAGTTTAATAGTGATGGTACTCCACTTTGGGCAACCTACTATGGAGGCTCTGCTAATGACCGTGCCTTTGGAGTTGATGTAGATAATAATAATAACATTTACTTTACGGGACAAACTGCAAGTAGTAACTTTCCTGGTGCTAGCAGCTACAATGGAGGAGATGATATTTTTGCTGTAAAACTTAACAATAATGGGCAGTTAGTTTGGGCAACCTTATTTGGTGGAGCTACAGATGACGTAGCTTATGAAATTGCCATAGATAATGCTAATAACCTAATTGTAACAGGATATACTACAGGTCCTGAGTTTCCTGCTTTTGGAGGTGCTTTTCAAAATACTTTTGCCGGCGGAGAAACAGACGCTATAGTAGTCAAATTTAATGAAAATGGAGTACCCCTTTGGGCAACCTTTTATGGGGGAAGTTCTAAAGATATAGCTACCAGTCTGGATATTGATAGTAATAATAATATTTATTTTGTAGGCTATACTTTGAGTGAAAACTTCCCTACCCAAAATGCATTTCAAAATTCTAATAATGGTGAGCATGATTGCTTTGCTGTACGTCTTTCGGCTCTAGGGCAAAGGCAATGGGCTACTTATATCGGAGGTAGCAGCAATGATGAAGCACGTGCTATTTCTGTTGATCCTAACAACAATGTGATTATAGTAGGTTGGAGTAATAGCACCGATTTTAATGTTACTGGGGGCTTCCAAACTACCTACGGTGGAAATGACGATGCTATCATTATAAAATTAAATAGCAATGGTACCCGCCTTTGGGCAACTTATGCTGGCGGTTCTTCTTCAGATAAAGCTTATGCTGTTACTACTGACGAAGTAGGAGGAATTTACCTTACGGGAGAAACAAGAAGTACAAACTTTCGTCAATTTGCTAATACCCCAGGTCCTTTTCAAGTTAACCGTGCTGGTGGGGAGGACGCTTTTATTTTAGAACTTAGTGCCGGAGGCACACCTGTAAATTCTTCCTATTACGGAGGAAGACAAACTGATATAGGGCAGGGAATTGCCATTTCTAGCAACCGTCTTTATATCTGCGGCTGGACCATTAGCAGTAGTATTCGATCGGGTGGTAATTTTCCTGTGCCAATCAATGCCTATCAACCAGAATGGGCAGGTGAGCGAGACGCCTTTATTACACGGTTCGACCTTATTTGCGAAACCCCACCCCCCACTCCTACTGTAAATGCTGTTTCAGGCTGCGGTACAGCTTCCGCTACAATTACAATAACAAACGTACCTAATGAGGTAACAGAGGTTCGTTTATATTCTAGTCGCTTTAGTAGTACCCCCATTGCTAGGGCTACTTCTCGCCCTTTTATTCTTACTACCCCTACTGTAAGTACTACCACTACATTTTTCATAGAAAGTTTTATTGACGAACGCTGTGTAAGTGAAAGAGCAGAACTTGTACTAAATGTCAATCCTTTCCCTGGAGCTCCTTTAAGCAATAATGTCACTCGCTGCGGGCCAGGAAGTGTTACTTTTACTGCAGAATTTACTTCACCAGCTGGTACCCAGATCCACTTGTATACCCAAGCTAGTGGAGGCTCTGCAATTGCCTTCGACCCTACTCCTCCTTATACTCTAACAGCTAATGTAAATAATACTACTACTTTCTACCTAGAAGCTTTTAATTCCAACACTGGCTGTACTAGCCTTACGCGAACTGTGGTAGTAGCTAATGTATTACCCTTACCAGCTCCCCCTATAGCTAATAATGTCTCTCGATGTGGAGCAGGACAGGTGATTTTTACTGCCCAACAGGGCAACCCTCCTGGTAACGGAATACGCATTTATACCACTGCAATTGGAGGTACAGAAATAACTTCTCGTCTTTCGCCCCCATTTGAATTGGCTGTCTCTCCTACTGTTACTACTACCTACTTCTTGGAAAGTTTTATACAAGAATTTGTAGGATGTAATAGCTCTACTCGTACTCAAGTAGTAGCAACTGTGCACCCTTTACCAGGACTTCCACCTGCAGGTAATGTATCACGATGTGGGCCAGGAGCTGTTAATATAACGGCTGCTTTTGGAAACCCTTCCGGAACAGAAATGCGTATATACAATGTTCCTAGTGGTGGCACACCATTAGAAGTACAAAACACTCCGCCCTTTAACTTTATACAAAACATTACCACTACTACTGTATTTTATTTAGAAGCTTTCTCGAGTATTACCGGTTGTACAAGTCTTAGAAACTCCATAACCGCTAGTGTCAATAATAACCCGGGAGCTCCCATAGGAGCTGCTGTTTCTCGATGCGGTGCTGGCGCAATAACTATTAGTGCTCAAATGGGAAATCCACCTGGTACCGAAATTAGACTTTATAGTGTAAGTAGTGGTGGTAACGTTTTAGATAGTGACGCTACAACTCCCTATACTTTATCTACAACAGTTTCCAACAGCGGACAATTATTTTTAGAAGTCTTTGATGCCAATACACGTTGCACCAGTACTACTCGTACCCCTGTAAATGTAACAGTTACTTCACCGCCAAGTGCACCTACCGGGGAAGCATTCTCGCGTTGTGGCGCAGGTACAGTATTTATCACAGCAGGTATGGGATTTTTCGCTGGGCGAGAAATTCGTTTATATGAACAGGGAAGTGGTGGTACTCCAATAGCTATCGATAATTTTGCTCCTTACCAATTTACCGTAAATATCACCACTACCACTACATTCTTTTTAGAAAGCTACGATGTGGACGCAAACGGAGGACCATGCCCAAGCTCAAGAACCCAAGTAGTAGCTGTAATTAATCCCCTACCCGGTGCCCCTACTTCTAGTAATGTAAGCCGCTGTGGAGCCGGCTTTGTTACATTTACAGCTAATTTAGGTACCCCAGCAGGTAATAGCATTCGGCTCTTTACGGACCCCTTCGGAGGTCTTCCTTTGGCTAGCGCTTTTAATGCTCCCTACTTACTTTCTGCTAATGTTACCACAACTACTATTTTTTACTTAGAAACACTTAATACCACAACAGGCTGTGTTAGCCAAAATCGTACTCCTGTAGTAGCCACAGTAAATATTCCCCCAGCCCCTCCTATAGTAAATAATGTAGCTCGCTGTGGACCAGGAACCGTAACTATTTTTGCCACAATGGGAAATCCTCCAGGTACTGACGTATTCCTATACTCTCAGCCTACAGGAGGTAATATTCTTGCTTCAGACTTTATTGAGCCATTCGACTTAGGAACCAACGTAACTACTACTACTACCTTTTATGTAGAAAGCTTTAGTATTTTTACTAATTGCGCTAGCACCAGCCGTACCGCTGTTACTGTAACTGTAAACCCCATACCTGGCACTCCTTCTGCTTCTGCTGTGCAACGCTGCGGCCCAGGCATCATTACCATTACAGCCAATATGGGGATTCCTAGTGCTCGTGAAATTCGCTTATATTCGCAGCCTACAGGTGGGGAAGCTATTGCCATAGATAATACTCCTCCGTATGAATTATCTGCTACCATTAATACCACCACCACACTTTACATTGAAAGCTATACCCTAGATGTAAGTGGTGTGTGCACAAGCAACCGTACTTCTGTAGTAGCCACGGTCAATGAAAACCCAGGACCCCCAAGTGCCCTAATAGCCTTTTCTCGCTGTGGAGCAGGAACAATTACTTTTACTGCTCAAATGGGAACCCCGACAGGAAATCAAATTCATTTGTTTTCTCAACCTACCGGAGGCCCATCTTTAGGTAGTAACAATACCCCTCCCTACTCTATTAGTACCAACATTACTACTACTACCATTTTTTACATTGAGAGTCGTAATACCACTACAGGTTGCATTAGCCTGAGAAGCCCTGTGGTAGCAACTGTTAACCCTACGCCTGGTGCTCCTAGTGCAAATAATGTTACAAGATGTGGAGCTGGAGAAATTGTATTTACTACCCAAATGGGAGCCCCAACAGGTACTGAAATTCGTTTATACACGCTTTCATCGGGAGGAACAATAATTGCCAGTGATGCTTTTGCTCCTTACGACTTAGCTACTAACATTACTACTACCACTACTTTCTTCCTCGAAAGCTTTGATATTACTACAGGTTGTGCTAGCACCACTCGCAGTAGTGTAGTGGGTATTGCTGCTTCTCCTCCTGCCCTACCTGATGCTACTAATGTGACGCGTTGCGGAGCTGGCAGTGTAACCTTCTCTGCTACCATGGGCAACCCTGCGGGCACAGAAATTCGGCTTTATACTACAGAAGTGGGAGGAACAGCCTTAGCTATCGATAATCAGGCGCCTTATTTACTCTCTACTACTGTTACCACTACTACTACCTTCTTTTTAGAAAGTTTTAATACAAATATTCCAGGAGGATGCGCTAGTAATAGGAGAAGTATTACCGCTATCGTCAATGAATTACCTGGCATACCTCCTGTATCTAACATTTCACGCTGCGGAACTGGATTTATTACCCTTACCATAGCAAATGGCACTCCTCCTGCTACAGATATGCGACTTTATACCGTTGCTACAGGTGGAAACTTTATACAAAATGACGGTACTGAACCCTTTAATTTCAGTATTAACCTTACAACTAATAGTACTTTCTATATTGAAAGTTTTAATCGCAATACAGGATGCATAAGCACTAATCGTGCAACTTTAGTCGTCAGCATCAGTCCCTTACCAGGTAGCCCTCGAGCACAAGGAGTAGCTCGTTGCGGCTTTGGTGAAGTAATTTTTACTGCAGAAATGGGAACTCCAGCAGGAAGAGAAATTCGACTATACGCTACTCCAGTTGGAGGCGTGCCTATTTCTACAGCACTAGCTCCTCCATATACATTGAATGCTACAGTATTTACTACCACTACTTTTTACTTAGAAAGTTACGATGTAGACCCCTTTGGCGTGTGTGCAAGTACAAGAACTCCAATAATAGCAACAGTTAATCCACTACCGGGTATTCCGTTTGCCGAAACTGTAGCGCGTTGTGGTAGCGGAGCAATTACCCTAAGCTTTAACATTGGAGAACCTGCAGGCGACCAAATAGTTGTTTATACCCTTGAGCAGGGTGGCTCTTCAATTGGCTCTGTATTTAGCCCTTTTACATTTAGCACTACAATTACTACTACTACTACTTTTTATGCTGAAAGTAGAAATACTCAAACGGGTTGTATTAGTCCTGCGCGCAGTGCAGTATTAGGAATTGTACATCCTATACCAGGAAATCCTACTGCGAATACCCTAACGCGCTGCGGTCCTGGGGCAGTAAGACTTACTGCAAAAATGGGAGAACCAGCTGGAACTGAAATTCTTCTCTACACTTTGCCTTTTGCAGGTACGGCAGCTCGAAGAGATGATAGTTTTCCGTATGAAATAATAACGCCTATCATTAATGAAACAGGTAATATATTTATTACCGCCCGTGATGCTAATACCGGTTGTGAAAGCGAAAGAGTGCTTGTACGAGTAATTATTAGTCAAATTATGAATCTTACTGCAGTTACAACACCTGCCACTACCGGCGACAACGGAACATTGACAGTAAGTGTTACAGGGGGCATTCCTCCTTATCGTTATAGCATTACGGGTTGCGACACAGGACAAACAAGCAATGTTTTTACAAACTTATTACCTGGTGCCTATGTTGCTTTAGTTAAAGACTCGCTAGAGTGTGTATCCACAGTATACGCTTTTGTACCAGAAGGTTTTGTCGGATTATGCAGTGCACCTACTAATATCAGTGTTCGTTTCGATTCACCTGGCCAAGTGACACTTAGTTGGTCTTCAAATAATCAAGCTTTTGGTTATGCTTATCAAATTCGAAAAATAGGCGATACGTTCTGGCAACCTCTACAAGAAACTACTAATAATTTTATCACACTTCGCAATCTAGAGGGTGAAAGTTATGAATTCCGTGTACGTTCTAATTGCGGTAACCAATTTTCGGAGTTTACTACTATTAGTTTTGTGCTTCGGGGCTGTGACCTCACACGCCTAACGGCTTTTAATGAAACTTCTAGCAGTGCAGATCTAAGTTGGTCTCCTGTATTCAACGCTATTCGTTATGAAATTCGCTATGCCCCTGCGGGTACCTCTAACTTTATTGAGCTTCAATCATCAAACAGCTCAACTACACTAACTAACTTATTGCCTAACACAATTTACAATGTGTGTGTTAGAAGTATTTGCACTAATAACTCTGTAGGACAATATATTTGTGTGAATTTTGTTACCCAACAGGGCTTTAGCAGCTGTAATGCTCCAACAGGACTTAGCGTATTTAACGCTACTACTACCTCTGCTACTATTAGCTGGATAAGAGTTCCAGAAGCCAATTCTTATATCTTAAGATATCGAAGAGAAGGAACAGCTGACTGGCTTATCCTGAGAACAGCTAATACACCCGCTACAATCACTAATTTATTACCTAACACTACCTATGAAGTTCAGGCAGCAAGCGTATGTGCAGGCATAAGTTCTCCTTTCTCACCTACGCTTAGAATTAATACTTTTCAATCAGGGAGTCGTGAAAATGCTGTACTAGCTTCAGAAAGAAGTCTTTTGTATGCCACAGTATATCCCAATCCTAATATTGGAGAGTTTTATATTTCTATTCAAAATGCAAAAACTTCTCCAGCTCAAATTCGTATTTTTGATTTTAGTGGGAAGGTAGTATACCAGCACAGTTGGGAAGTAGAAAATAGTAGTATAGAAAAATTTGTTTCACTCGAAAACATACCTAGGGGTATTTACCTCCTAGAAATTAGCCAAGAAAATTACAAACTGCCACCCATTAAGTTAATAATTCAATAATGACCTACCCCCCCTTTTGGGGGGTTTTTTATTATTTTTATAATCCTCTTGAATATGCTTTTAATCCAAAATCGATTCTGTATTATTCTTATTATATTT
>JANWXU010000170.1 GCA_025057395.1 Bacteroidia bacterium
TCAGGGTGGTTTTTTTCTAGGATGGCTATTCGGATATCGAGGGCTTTTTGGTGATATTCCAAAGCCAAAGCATACTGACCTTGGTTTTTATACACAAGTGCCATGTTATTGTAACTCATTGCCACCTCAGGGTGGTTTTGTCCAAGGGTTTCTATTCGGATTTGGAGTGCTTTTTGTTGATATTCCAGAGCCAAAGTATACTGACCTTGGCTGTCGTATACAACTGCCATATTATTGTAACTAGCTGCCACTTGAAAATGGTTTTCTCCTAACCATGCCCTTGCTTGCAATAAAACATCCTCCAAATACCTTAATGCAGCACTATCTACTTTACCTTGCAAATCAAATAACCCCCCCCGCCTATTTTTACTTTCAACATACTTTTCCCAAAAGTACTTTCTCTTTTCGCCCTTCAGTTGGGGGCAAGCTTGCTTCCAAATTTCCGCCGCCTGCTCATAATATATTGCCGCACTATCGTACTTTGCCGCTTTCTCTAATTTCTTCCCCAAAGCAAACAGTTCTTTGGCTTTGGTTGTATCTCTAAAACAATCTTGCGAAAAAACACTTGGGCTCTGTAAACACAATAAAAAAATCAAAAGAAAAAACATATTCCCGATAGCGACTTTGCCTTTTCTAATTTAGGAAGAAATACGGCATTTTCCAGTTTTTTTCTTTTTCAAAAGCAAAAGTTTACCCATTCAATCCCATAATCTTGCTAATCTTTTGAATCCTGGTCAATCCTGGTTCAAAAAAGCAACCTAATTGACTGTAGAAATGCTTTTGGTCGCCTTTGCTTTGTATTAGCTTACTTGTTGCCGTAGTAGCTACCTTCCACTGCCATGCCCCCACCCTTTCAGCTCTGCCTAAAAGCCAACTATCTGTCTTTGCTAAACTACAACTAACTACCCTAAAAATTGACTTTGCTAACACTTATGGAGTTTTTTATAATTCATTGTGCAATAATTTAATTCATCCGGCTCTTGAAAAGCAAGACAGGGCATGAGTAGTAAACACCCCTAGAATGATTTTTTCCTAGGGGAGCAAGAGAAATATCGTGGGCTTTTTGGAAACTACAAAGCCCGAGCATATTGACCCTAGCGGAATACACAAGTGGTATTTTTAAATTTATATCCCTTAAGTATGCTCTCTTGTATGTACTGTTAAAGTAATTTCCTGTTTTACCCTGTGATAAACGCACTTTTCATATTACGCTGCATTTTAAACTTTTCACCCTAAACAGAAAGCTCTTAGTTAAGTTTTAGGAGGTACGATCAGTGCAATCATAGACTATGTAATTTTAGCTCAAAAATTAATTTTGCTATGCACTCAATTTTTTCCTTTTTTGGATTTTTCACTAACGTATTTAATAAGTTTATAGATAGCAATAGGATCCACGAGGCTGATAGTATTTTGGGTATTAGCTTGCAAATAATAGTCTGTGTACCGCTTTTGTACAATTTTGAGCCTTTCATTTTCATCTTCGGGTAGATTTTCCATAAAAAAAGCAAGTAATTCGGGGTTTACAGTAGTTTGTGCCTGTTCAATACTTAACTCCATGGTTTTAGGAAGATTAAGTATAGCATATTTGATATCTGTAGCTGTTTTATAGGGATGGATAGTAATAGTAGGTAAAGTAATTGTATCTTCCAGAAGATAATGGATAATATAAAGGTAGGGCGCCACAGTATCTCCTTTATATTGCGCAAGATAACTATTGATTGCTAAAAAAGAAGTTTTATATCCAATTCGACTAATCTGCAGGGTATCTCCTCGGACAACGGGTATGCTAAAAAAGCCCTCTTCATTAGAAATAGCATATCTTCTATTTTTATTAACTGCAATTTTAGCATAGCTAATGGGCAAGGCTGTAGTTCTACTTAAAATTAAGCCCGATAATTGAAACACTTTTTCAGAAGTAGTATTTTTATTTTGAGCCCATAGCATACTTATATTTGCTTGCAATACTAAGATTGATATGATAAAAATAACCCTTGCCATATTAAAACTGACTATTACATGAAGTACTAACATATAGCTCATACCTATAATCTATTAAATCAACAAATCTAAACTTTAGTTTTTTACGAAGGATTGATTTTGATGTTATACAAAGACATATTCAGAAGTTTTTAATTATCTTTGCGTAACTCCTGACTCTCAAAGAAAAATATGACCAATATCGATTTTAGTTTAGCGCGCTTTAAGCACTTAAACTGGCGCTTTCGTATAAGAAATTTTTTGGACGGAAAAGAAGTCCTAACGCGAGAACAGGCAGTTGACCATACTCAGTGTGACTTAGGAAAATGGTTTTACACTGAGGGCAAGAATAAATACGGGCACTTAAATGTGGTACAACTATTTGAAAAAGAACATATTTTACTACACCAAATTGTTAGAGAGATTGTTCAAGCCAAAGAAGAAGGAAACTTTCAAAAAGCCGAAGCTCTATACCAAAAGCTTTTACAAGTAAGCGATAATATTAATAATTACCTAACAGAAGCTGAAAAAGAAATTAATACTCTATAGAACATTATAAACATGAATTAGGATGCCTAATAATGTTGATTTCAGCATAGCGCGCTTTAAGCACTTAAACTGGCGCTTTCGTATAAGAAATTTTTTAGATGGAAAAGAAACATTAACCCCAGAACAGGCACTAAATCATAGGGATTGCGACTTAGGCAAGTGGTTTTATACAGAGGGTAAGAAAAAATATGGACATCTTTCAAGTGTTCAGCTATTTGAGCAAGAACATATTGCTTTACACTCCATAGTTAGGGAAATTATACAAGCTAAAGAAGCGGAAAATTACAGTAAAGCAGAAGCTCTTTATCAACAACTTTTAGAAGTAAGCGATAGAGTTAATAATTATTTGATAGAGGCGGAAAAAGAAATCAATCTTATTTAATTGCGAGTAAAAATATTTTGAATAAAGAATAGTAATACACTTTAAGGGTTTGAAAATATCCGTAGAATCTACGAAACTATTTTTGGTTTTGCTCTTTTTTGTGGTATATTTGTAGGCTAAAGCGATGTAACGTCATGAACTCAAAAAAAAATACAATTTCTACTTTTATAGCACTAATAGGGTTTTGCTTAATACTTAGTAGCTGTGCTTCCAGTAATAAGCTAACATATTCTAACTGTTACAGCCAAAAAACAAATAATCATAAATCTTCTAAGACGTTTATTAACTAGCTTTCTAGGCGTGCCTAATGCATAAGCTAAGCTACATAAACGAGGAAAAGGCGGTAGACCAAATTAGGCAAGCTTCTTACAGTAAGCCACAGCTGCTTTTTAAGCACAGTACTCGTTGCTCTATTTCTTTTATTGCCAAAGATAGAATTGAAAAAGCTGCCCCAGAAATCCAAAGGTACGCAGATATTTACTTTTTAGACCTGTTGCAACATCGCAATGTATCTAATTATATTGCCGAAATTTTTGATGTTCCACATCAATCGCCTCAAGTTTTAGTTATAAAAGATGGCGAGTGCATACTTGAACAATCTCACCTCCAAATCGATAGTGAAGAAATTCTAGAACTATTATCTTAACTACTAGCCTTAAGGTAGCGGCGAATGAAGGAAGATGATGGAAAATGGCTTTTTACTATTGCGGGTTGGCTAAGTGGTATTATTTTTCTATTTTTTTGTGTAGTTTATTTTTTAATTGCTTATTATCAAAATAATCTCTATGACTATGTAACGGGTACTATTTTCCTGCTTAGTACTTTGCTCTCAATTCCTATTACCCGTAGGCTCCTTTTTAAGTTTCTCTTCAAAAAAGAACTTAGTCAATTTCAAACTATATACCTTATACTGTTACTATTCTTAGCTGCATGGGGAACCAACTATCTAGCAGAAAAAAATTTAGAAAAAAAAGACAACCCCCAAAATAATGCAGCCGCTTCTACAACTAGGTCTATTTCTACTTCTACTATTGCTCCACCTAAGCGAATAATTGCCAAAAGCGGTTTATACTTTGGAATATTAGATGAAAAAGGAAATTGGCTCATCCCCACAAAATTCGATAGTATCTATTCAATTCATGCAAATTACTGCGTTGCCCTACAACAAAAAGATGTTTATTTGCTTTCTTTATCTCAAGCCAAAGAATGGAAGATAGAAGGAATAAAGCAAATATTACCTAATTTAGACTCTCCTTATTTTCCTGCCCAAGATGATAAGGGAAAATGGGGAATTATAGATACCTTTGGGAAGTGGAAAGTTCCTGCCCAGTATCAAAAAATAAACAGCGGGAAACTATACTTTCCTTACCAAGAAGCCAATCAAAAATGGGGAATATTAAATATTACTACGCAGCAGAAATTTGAAATACCTGATAAAAGCATTGAATATATTGGCTTCTTTGTGGAAGGACTCGCTTTATTCCGAAAAAATCAGAAATGGGGAGCTATCAGTGAAAAAGGAGAAGTAATAATTCCTAATATTCATGATAGTTTGCTTAGCAAGCAAAGCGGATTAATAGCTACGCAAAAAAACAAACTATGGGGTTTTTTGGATGAAAAAGGAAGATGGCAAATAAAGCCCCAATTTATAAAGGTATATTCTTTTTACGATACGCTGGCAGTAGTGCTTTCAATCAAAAAAGAATGGCAAATTATTAACCAACAGGGTCAAATATTAAGCACATTGCCTGTAGATTCTGTGTATAGCTACAAATATGGTTTAGTGATTGCAAGTCAAAAACACGGAAGGGAGTGGGGAATATTAAAAGCTGGAAGTACTTTTAGTTGGCTAATCCGCCCTAGTACAAAGAATAAGCCCATCATTCTATCTCCTTACTTAATAGCTTACTTTCAAAATGGATTTTGGGGAGTAATGAAGGTAGATACCCTAGGAACTGCAAAAACCATAATTTCTCCTAGGTTTGATTTTATTGGAGAATAAGAATTTTAGCCAAGGTAAAAACAAAAAAGCGAGACCCCTCTCGCTTTTTATATATAGCTCGGGTGGTCTCGGAGGGACTTGAACCCCCGACCAACTGATTATGAGTCAGCTGCTCTAACCTACTGAGCTACGAGACCGCCCTTATTGCTATATTGCTATAAGGCATAGCTATCATTAAGCTGATGCAAAATTAAAAATATAATTTAATATTCGCAACACTTTAATCGTAATAATTAATATGTTTAAGAGCTATAAGACGATCGGTTCGATCTACAGGACCTTTGTAGTAGACTAAAATAGTATAATAATTTTCAGTTTCAAAGTGACTACCTTCTAATTGATATTCATCTATTTTTTTTCCGTCGTATACTACATAAATGTAGTCGTATACTCCTTGCTTAAGAAGTATTTTGCTAATATAAGTGTTTGCTTCTAGCAAAGTAAGTTTATATTCAGGGAGTATGCGCCAGTCTGTAAATGCGCCTAATAAGTAGATTTCTCCATTTTGCAAAGGTTCTTTCAGGGTAAGTGGTATGGTCACCCAAACATAATCCGCCTCAGTATCAGGGTTACGGGTGCCTCTAGCGGCAATAGCAAAGCTACCATTCATATCGGGCTCACTCATGTAATTTCCAGAAGTACGGGGCTTATCTTCTGAAAGCACTATTTCCGTGTGAGTAGGCGTTCTTTGAATACTTCGAATTCTGCCCAGCCTTTGAATAATATTACGTAAGTCTATAAGGCGAAATTCATTGCCCCCTTCGAAGTCTTTAGTTGCATCGAAGCGATACTCAAAATGGTCGTTATACACATAAATAGGCTTAAGCCCCATTTTACGAGTATGCCATCGAAAATTTTGTAAAACTTCTATTCTTATTTCAGAATGAATATCCTGAATAGGAAAGTTTCGAGGATAAAGATTAAAGTTAACAGCTTGCAACCGGTACCTTTTGGAAACATCCGAGCTAAAGCCAATATCAGGAACAATACTTAACTTTTGCTCATACACTAAGAATCTTCGCGTAATTACAAGCGCATCAGGATTATTATCCCTGTAAATTTTTAATAAATAATTACCACTTAAAAGGAATCTACCGTTTTTAGGAAAAGTATACTCATAATGGACATATGAAGTTAGAGTATTCTGAGAGGGAGTACCCTCCTCTAAATATTCCTTAGTAAACCCTTCAAAATATTCTTGGCTAAAAATATTGCTAATTTTCCAATTGGCGTCACAATGTAATATTTCTGCCGTGAAATTAGAAACACTTTCTCTTAATTCATCAAAAGATAAAGTTAAAGTCTCTTGACTTCCTAATTCCAGAATAGGATAGGCCAGGGGTTTGCCCGATGGAGAAAAAACTACACTTTTAATACGAGAATCATAGATATAATTATCTGTAATTAAAGGAATTGCCCAAACTAAAGAGCTGGAAATAAAGAAGCAAATATTTAAGAAAAAGAGTTTCATGAACTAGGTGCTAAGAAGAAGTGATAAGACTAGTTTCTAGTTTTTCCCATTTTTCTAGTGCCTCAGTGAGTTGTTTATCAATGGCTTCATACTTTTCCTGTAGACTTTTTAACTTCTCAAAATTAGAGGCATTTTCCGGTTGATTCATTTGCTCAATTAAAATACTTTTTTCGGACTCCAATTGCATAATTAAAGCTTCTACATTTTTGAGTTGATTTTGAATTTGCTTAATTCTCTTTCTTTCTTCCTGGCTAGTATTAGGGGTAGAGATATTTTTCTTTTCACTAGTTTTAGGAATAGAAAAAGAGGGCTGGATATTTGGCGCACTATTGAGAGTATTTTTTTTCCACTCTTCGTACTCTAGATAATTTCCGGGATATTCTTTAATTTGTTTATTTTCAATATACCAAATTTTATTGGTAGTTTGGGATAAAAAGTAACGGTCGTGAGAGACAATTACGTAAGTACCCGGATATTCCTTTAGAGCTTGAATTAGAACCTCAATACTCACCATATCTAAATGGTTAGTAGGCTCATCTAATAATAATAAATTTGCTTTAGAAAGCAATGTTTTGGCGAGCGCCACCCTTGCTTTTTCACCTCCTGAGAGAATACTAATTTTTTTATGAATATTATCCCCTGAAAATAATAAACAACCCAAGACTGTTCGCAAATAAGTATCACTTAAATCAGGAGCATACTCTACAATTTCTTGCCAAATGGTATGGTTAAGATTCAAAGATTCT
>JANWXU010000171.1 GCA_025057395.1 Bacteroidia bacterium
TTTTTTTTTTTTTTTTTTTTTTTTTTTTTTAATATATTTTTTTTTTTTTTATTTGGATTTGTAGAAAGCAGAGCACAACCTAAAATAAAGAAAGAAAAAGAATACGTTTCCCAAGTAAACGAAATAACCCAAAATGATTCTCAATTTTTACTTTCACTTTTTGAGCACTATCCTGAATATTTCAAAGAAGTAACTAGTAATCCTGATAAATACAAGGTACAAATTATTTTCACCCAAATTAACCGTCTAAAAGACAATAAACCAGTACTTAAACATCACACTTTTCATCTAGATACACTAGAATATTTTTTTCCTGCCAGTACGGTTAAATTACCAGTGGTACTTTTAGCGCTTGAAAAATTAAACGATCTTAATATTCCAGGATTGCATAAATACACTCCCATGAAAGTACAAAAAGGGTATAGTTGCCAAAGTGCTACTACGGGTGCCGAATATTCTAAAGAACTAGGGTATGCTTGCATTGCCCATTACATCAAAGACGTGCTCGTAGCAAGCGGTAATTTATCTTTTGATAGACTTTATGAATTTATAGGACAAAAAGAGATCAATGAAAAATTATGGCAAAAGGGATATACTTCTGCCCAAATTACCCATCGCTATGGTGCTATATGTACGCGAAAAGAAAACCGTGTAACCAATCCTATTATTTTTATGCAAGGCGATAGTATTCTCTATTCGCAGCCAATGCAAATTAATCATGTTGAATACAAAAAAGAAATAAAAAATACGCAGGTAGGCAGAGGGCAAATCCAGGCAGATGGTACTATTGTTTATGAACCCCGCGACTTTACTTATAGTAATAGTATATCACTCAAGGATTTGCATGAAATTTTGATTGCTACTATGATGCCCATAGCTGTACCCGAACATAAACGCTTTCGCCTTACCAAAGAAGACTATCGCCTGGTACATAAGTACATGTCTATGTTGCCTACAGAATCTACCGATCCTGTATACGATAAGAGCTATTACAATCCCTGTAGGATGAAATACTTACTTTGGGGCAGCGAATGCGCTACTTACCCTAACAAAAATATTCGTATTTTTAATAAAGTAGGGCTTGCGGTAGGCTTTCTAACAGACTGTGCTTATATCGTAGACTTCGAATCCAAAACTGAGTTTTTTTTAAGTGCTACTATTTACGTTGGAAGTAATAATAATATAGTAGGAGGAAATTATAATTATTATACCGTAGGAATGCCTTTTTTGAAAAATTTGGGTCAAGTTTTATTAGAACTTGAAAAGAGAAGACCTAAGAAATACCCCCCTAACTTAGATTTTTATAAGCATGACTATACTAGTTATTGATAAAGCTTATTTTGTTGTATTTGTATACCTTATATTTAGTTATACCTAACTAAGCAATTGTTATTTCTGGACTTTTATAAACTTCTTGAACCATACGAATAATTTGGATTCCTTCTTCCATGGGCTTTTGAAAAGCCTTACGTCCTAAAATTAACCCACTTCCGCCTGCTCTTTTATTAATCACCGCTGTTGTAACAGCCTCAGATAGATCAGATGCGCCAGAGGATGCCCCTCCTGAATTAATTAAACCTATCCTACCCATATAACAATTTGCTACTTGGTATCTACACAAATCAATCGGATGAGGACTTGTGAGATTTTCGTACACTTTGGAACTGGTTTTTCCAAATTGAAGTGCAGTATATCCACCATTGTTAGTAGGTAATTTTTGCTTAATTAAATCAGCCTTAATAGTAACACCTAAATGGTTAGCTTGCCCTGTTAAATCAGCAGCTTCATGGTAATCTACTCCTTGTGCCTTAAACTGCGCATTACGCAAGTAACACCATAAGATAGTAGCCATTCCTAACTCATGAGCATAAGCAAAAGCCTCGGCAATTTCTGTAATTTGACGACTTGCTTCAGCAGACCCGAAATAGACAGTGGCACCCACCCCTACCGCTCCCATATTGTAAGCGTCTTTTACGGTACCAAATAAAACTTGATCGTAGCGGTTAGGATAGGTTAGCAGCTCGTTGTGATTTATTTTAACAATAAAAGGAATTTTATGAGCATATTTTCTTGCTACGCTTGCTAAAACACCAAAAGTAGAAGCTACCGCATTGCACTCAGCTTCTATGGCTAAACGAATAATATTTTCGGGGTCAAAATAAATGGGATTAGCAGCAAAAGAAGCACCTGCTGAATGCTCAACTCCCTGGTCTACAGGCAAAATAGAAAGATAGCCAGTTCCTTTTAGAGCGCCACTATTGTAAATTCTATACAAGCTAGCTAGCACGCGATTATTTCGGTCGCTTTCTTTGAAGATAGTGTCAACATGGTTAGGAGAAGGAAGATGTAGTAAACTTTTATCTATAGTGTGGCATTGGTGGTTTAAATAATAATCTGCTTTCTCCCCAAGTAGTTCTACAATACGTTGATAGCTCATAAGAAGTCCCAAAATTAAAAATTTTAATTATGACAAAAAAAAAGGCTCTTGATGGAGCCTATTTTTTAGTAGAGGTATCAGAGGGAATCGAACCCCCGTAAGAAGTTTTGCAGACTTCTGCCTAGCCACTCGGCCATGATACCTTCTTTGCTATTCTTTTCTAATTATTACTTCTTTGCGCAGCAAAAATAAATACCAGAAAGTTAATATACAAATTATTTTTACAAATTTGCTGCGTAAAGAAGTTCAATATCCATGTAGTCTAGATTAAAAATACTAGCAAGTAGTCTTTTAGTAACATGTTTATGATAGGTATAAATTCCGGTACGAAAGGTTACTTCTTTAGCAAACAAATCATTAAAGCTACTACTTTCTCCTAGCTTTAGCACCATTGGGCATAAAACGTTACTAATAGCAATCGACGCGGTTCGGGGTACACGTGCAGGAATGTTGGGTACACAGAAATGAATTACCCCATGTTTGATAAAAGTAGGGGATTCAAAAGTAGTTAGCCGACTGGTTTCAATACAGCCTCCTTGGTCGATGGCAACATCTACTATCACAGAACCTTCAGGCATCTGGGCTACCATTTCTTCTGTAACTACGCAAGGCGCCTTTGCACCCTTTTCATAAGCCGCCCCAATAACAACATCTGCATTTGCTACTGCTGCTGCCACGTAGTCTTGCTGGCTAATGCTAGTATAAATTGGCCCGCTTAAATGTTGCTCAAGTTTTTTAAGTTTATACACTTCTTTATCAATAACTTTTACTAATGCTCCTAGTGCCATTGCAGTTCGGCAAGCATGGTAGCCTACTGTTCCTGCTCCAATTATTGTTACATTCGTAGGTGGTACTCCTGTTATCCCCCCTAGAAGCATTCCCTTACCATTATTTTGCCAAGAAAGTAATTCGGAAGCAATAGTAATAGAAGTAATACCCGCAATTTCACTCATCACCTGCATAATAGGAATGCTTCCATCTGGTGCCTGAATAAATTCAAAGCCAAAAGCAGAAATATTTTTTTCTAAAAGCATTTTAAGATAATCGGGACGCACAGCACCCAGGTGAACCGCTGATATTACAATTTGCTCTTCTTGTAGTAAAGCCAGTTCGTTTTCATCTAAAGGTGCTATTTTAACGATTACATTTGCTTTTTTATATACTTCTTCCGGTACGTAAGCAATAATAGCCCCATTGTTGGTATATTCATTATCTGTGAATAGCGCAGCAGCCCCTGCATTATGTTCAATAATTACTTGGTGTCCGTTAGCTACCAGTACCCCTACCGCACCAGGAGTTAAAGGAACCCGATTTTCTTGCAAATGTACTTCTTTAGGAACCCCAATGATTAATTGCTTTTTGTTCTTTTCTAATTTCAATAATTTTTCTTCAGGTACTTTCAGCAGCGTAGGATCAACACCTACCATAAAAAAATCTCCACCTTGTTGGAGTAAATCCATTTATTTACCTATAATGTAATAATAAAAATGTAAAAACCAAGCTCAATATAAGAGTTTTAAAATTAAGAACTAAATGCAAAAGAAAAAAATTGGGCTTTGATAAAAATAAACTAACTCTTAAAAATTTTAATTAGCCGCTGTTGCCAATCTAAATGTTCAAGCTCAATGAAAATATAAGGAACTTTAATAAAAGGTAGTACAAGATGAGGCCATTCTATAAAACAAAAGCTTTCTCCATCCAAATATTCATCTATGCCTAAGTATAAAATTTCTTCACTAGACTGTAAACGATAAGCGTCTATATGATAATAGTTTTCTTTTCCTGTATAAACTTGTACAATAGTAAAGGTAGGGCTGCTCACATGCTTACTAAGTTCTTCGCCTTCTAGTTCTTCTATCAAACTACGAATAAGGGTAGTTTTGCCTCCTCCCAGGGGTGCTTCTAATAAAAAAACTTTTTTTTCTGCTGCTAGCTCCAAGATAAAAGCAGCAACCCGATGAATTTGTTCAAGCGTATAAGTAGATTGCCACAATAGCTGCATTTCAAAGCTTTTGAGCTATAATAAATCGCTGCTTTTGATTTATGTCTTTCTGAATTTTTATCTTGACCCTCAATTGCTCCATTAAGTACTGTGCAATTAAAGCAATATAAGAAGGATGACACTCTAAAAAAAGGTACCCATTTTTTTTCAATAATTTTGTTGCTAAATAAGTTATTCTCTCATAAAATGTAATGGGCTGATCATCGGCGACAAAAATAGCCTCACTAGGCTCAAAATAGATATTAGGATGCAATTGCTTTTTTTCAGAAAAAGGCACATACGGAGGGTTAGATATAATAACGTCAAATTCAGAATTATATTTCGCTATGAATTCATAGCAATAAGCATGAAAAATATCTTGATACAAAAAACTTATCTTCACATTGTGCTTTTGGGCATTATGAGCTGCTATTTGTAGGGCAGTTAAATTATTATCTAGTGCAAAGGTTACTGCATGAGGCAAACTCTTGGCAAGCACAATCGCTATGCAACCGCTTCCTGTGCCAATATCTAAAATACTAATGGGTCTTTCAACAGATGGACTTTTTACATAGGCTAAAGCTATAGCCACCAGTTCTTCTGTTTCAGGCCTAGGAATAAGAACACTAGAGTTCACAAACAAGGAGACACCATAAAAAGCTTGTTGTCCTAATATATATTGCAGTGGTTCTGCCGAAAGTAGGCGATGTAAAGCGTGTGTTAATTGTTGGAATTCATTTTCAGAAAGCTTACGCCTAGGGAGTAAAAATATTTCGTGACGTTGTAAATTAAGAAAAGAAGCTATTAAAATATTAACAAGTGCCCGTGCTTCCGAGGGAGCATATAAAGCTGTTAGCTGCTCCACTCCATAGTTAAAAAATTCAAGGAGAAACATCTAGAGCCTCAGCTACCACAAAAAGACTACCAGTAACTAAAATCAAATCTTGGGAGTGTGCTTGGCTTTGTGCCTGCAATAGGCCTGAAACTACAGAACCGCTTACGCAGTATTTTAATTCAAGCTGCTCAAATAGTTGTGCTAATTCTACGGCAGGTAACCCGCGCGGAATATTAGGTTGAACCAGGTAATATTGTGCCTCCTTAGGTAAAAGTGGAAGAATAATATCTAACTTTTTTTCTTTTACAAAACCAATAACAATATGTAGATTTTGGTATGAATAGTTTCTAAGCTCCTGGATTACTGAAAAAATACCTTGCTGATTGTGAGCCACATCCAATATTACCATCGGATTTTGAGAAATAATATCCCATCTTCCTCTAAGGCCTGTATAATTACGCACATTAGCTAGCCCTTGATAAATACCTTCACGAGATATTAGAGTCTCATGCAAAGGCAAATGCTCATTAAAAACATCGATCACCTGGAGAACAGTTTGTATATTTTGCGCCTGATAACTAGCAGCAAGATCACAGGCTATGGACGTTGGCCATTTTTCTAACCCTTTCCATACCTGAAAAAGCCCCTTGTCCTCCTGCCTTTTTTCAAAACGAACTTGAAAATTATTAGATGCAAGGTAAAGGGGAGCATTTTTGTCCTGGGCAGCTTTTTCAAATACAGGAAACGTTTCGGGATGATATTCGCCGATTACTACTGGAATACCTGGCTTAATAATACCCGCCTTCTCAAAAGCAATTTGCGCCAAAGTATCTCCCAAAAATTCCATGTGGTCATAGCTAATATTGGTAATCACAGCAATCGTTGCAAGAATTATATTAGTTGAATCTAAACGCCCCCCTAGCCCTACTTCAATAATAGCATAATCTACTGCATTCTGTGCAAAATAAGAAAATGCCATTGCGGTAGAAAGCTCAAAAAAACTAGGACGAATGCTTTCAATCAAAGACTTATGCTCCTGTATGAATTCTACTACCCACTCTTTAGCTACAGGAATTCCATTAATTTTAATCCTTTCTGTAAAGGAGCGAAGGTGGGGAGAAGTATACAAGCCGACCTTTGAGTAACCTGCAGCAAAAAAGATAGAAGCTAGCATAGAAGATACCGAGCCTTTACCATTAGTACCCCCCACATGGATACTTCGAAATTGGTTTTGCGGCTCTCCTAACGCCTGGCATAAAGACCTTATGTTGATCAAGTCTTTTTTAAAGGCTGCTGGTCCAATTCTATGATAAGCAGGTAATAAGCTATATAAATACTCAACAGCTTGCTCAAAAGTCATTTTAGCTTAAACTGAAAAGTTACCTTAATAACTTGGTCTCTATCTTCGTCGATTGGGGAGAATTTCCATTTTTCGCGGATAAACTTTTCTGTAAAAGCTTTCAAGCAGTGCTGCCCCGAATATTTTAAGGTTTTTACATTTTTTACCCTTCCAGTTCTATCTACTACAATGGCAAAAGTAATTTTACCTTCTTCTTGGCAGCCGTGCCTACTAGGAAAAGGAGCGCCCAAAAAATGCCTCCCATTTAAGCCATCTGCTCCCTCTCCCCAACTAAAGGAGCCGGCAGGGTCAAGTACCGGAGAATCGGGACGTCCCCTATCCCCTACCTCTTTACTACTTCCGTGATTACTACCACCTTCTCCCTTTTCAAATAGAGCTTCCTGGTCTATTGCTTTCTTTTGGGTAGCTGTAGCGGGTTGTTTGACCGGCTGTTCTTTAGGAGCAGTAAGTTCAGACGGTTCATTTTTGGTGATTACAGGTTCGGGAGC
>JANWXU010000172.1 GCA_025057395.1 Bacteroidia bacterium
CTTTTTAAATTATAGCTTGCTAAGCCTCGAATCATAGGGCCATAGTACCATTCTGCCCATTCTAGGTCTCTAAGTCTATCATAGCGGGGGATGTTACCGGTTTGAGTCCATTGCAAATTGAGGATATGGCTGCTTTTTTTTGAGATATAGAAAAATTTTTGTATGCCATGGAGCACATTATAGCCTGAAAATTTTTGAACATTAGGATCATTATTTTTTATAATACTATCCTTGCCATTGATTCGAACATAATATTCTATTTTTCTTCCAAAATCAGGAAACATTACTGAGCGTATATTTCCTGCTCTTAGGTCTTCTAAGCTGGTATAGGTGAAGCTGGTGAGAGAACCCCATTTTTTCCAGCCCTTATTGATATGTATGTGAGCTGTTTTTTCTTGAGCAGCTGTGTTATACCGCAATGCGGCACCAATTTGTAGAGTATCTAATCTAACAGGACGAGTGTACATACTAATAGCACCGCCTAGGGCATCTGTTCCAAACAAAAGAGAATTACTTCCTGTTAGGATTTCTGTTTCTTGTAACATGAAGGGGTCTACAGTAATGATATTTTGCAGGTGTCCTCCCCGGTAGATGCTATTATTCATTCGGATACCGTCAAGTACTAGAATGATACGGTTAGCTTCAAATCCTCTAATTACCGGACTTCCACCTCCTAGTTGGCTGCGCTGTACAAATAGTTCTCCGCTATGTTCTAGCATATCGGCGTTGGTGGGCAAGTTATAGAGTGCATAAGTTTGGTGAGATATAATTTTAGCAGGTTTTAATTGAAAAGAATCTTGCACTTCAATTTTTTCTAATGTAATTGAAGAAGAGGGTTCGGGCTCTTGTCCTAAGGCTGCGTATTGCCATAAAAGAAATAAAATAACGATGGGGGTTGTTATGACTTTCATAATAGAGTGATTAGTTAACACCTGTGTGTTTTTTGCTATGAAAGAAAAAAGTTTTGCGCTATAAAATACAGAAAATTTTAATAGCGTGTAGTAGCTTTGCATAAAGCTATAGAATTATGCAGTCTGTAATTCGATTATTGCCCGAAAATCTTGCTAACCAAATAGCAGCAGGCGAAGTAGTTCAGCGCCCTGCTTCAGTGGTAAAGGAGTTGCTTGAAAATTCTAAGGATGCAGGAGCTACTCATATTCAGCTTCTGCTGCGCGAGGCAGGTAAACAATTAATTCAGGTAATTGATAATGGGTGTGGAATGTCGCCTAGTGATGCGCGTATGTGTTTTGAAAGGCATGCTACTTCTAAAATTAAAACTCTAGAAGATTTGTTTAATATTCGTACGCTAGGTTTTCGGGGGGAGGCATTGGCAAGTATTGCAGCGGTGGCCCAGGTTGAATTGAAAACAAAATTAGCAGAAGATGCTATAGGTACTTTGGTAGAAATGGCAGGGGGAGAGTTTATAAAGCAAGAGCCTATTGCTACAAGCACGGGTACAATCATATCAGTGAAAAATTTGTTTTATAATGTACCAGCACGTAGAAATTTTCTCAAATCCAATGCTGTAGAGTTAAGACATATCATTGCTGAATTTTATCATATTGCTCTAGCCAATTCTCATATCTACTTTCGGCTTGAGCACAATGGGCAGCTTTTGTATGATTTACCTTCAACAAGTTGGAAGGGGCGCATTTTAGCTATGTACCCTGGGTTCCAAGAAACGGAGCTAATTGAAGTGAAGGAGGAAACAGTTTTGCTCAAAATTCATGGCTGGATAGGGGAGCCTTCTACAGCTCGCAAGACAAGAGGCGAGCAATACTTTTTTGTTAATGATAGATATATTAAAAGTCCTTACTTACATCATGCTGTTATTTCGGCACTAGGAAATATTTTACCCGCCGAACATCATCCTTTCTATATAATTGGCTTATGGTTAGACCCCCAAAAAATTGATATCAATATCCATCCTACTAAAACAGAAATCAAGTTTGAAAATGAAAAAGAAATTTATGTTTTGCTGGAAGCAGCTATCAAAAGGGCAATAGGTAGTTCTTATTTATCAGTGCCCGTTTATGGAGCTATAGAAAAGCAAATTCACGCCAGTTCCGCTAATCTGATTGATAATGAGCTTACTTTAAGTCAGTTTTTGAAAAAGAATAAAAGTTCAGCTGAGGAGCAACCTAAGGTTACCAATCCTACTTCTTCTAGTTCTACCCTTTCAAGTTCCTTTCCCTACAAAGTACCTTTAGGTGAAGTTCCTTTGCACCGATTAAAGACAGTTTATGCTGAAGATTTTTTTCCTACTCCTCCTAATTCTAATTCGGATTCTTCAACAGAGCAATTAAGCATCTTTCAAGAAACCCCTGCTTTGGAGACGGAAGATTCCATTTTATTTCTTCCGCCGCGCTATATTTTATTTATTGCAACTACTGGAATAGAAATTATAGACTACTCCCATGCTCTGGAGCGCATTCTTTTTGAAAAGCTTGTTTTGCAACAAATTGAGAATAAAGTTATTGTGCAGCAGCTTTTGCATCCTTATCGTATTACCTGTAATGGTGTTGATTACTTAGTTATTCAAGAATTACTCCCTGAGTTACAAAAAATAGGATTTAGTTTACAGCCTGTTTCATCGGAAGAAGGTATTTTAGTATTGGGGGTACCCTTTGAATTGACGCAAAATGAAGTAGAAGAATTATTTGAACAGTTTATTCAAAAGGCAAAAGAAGGGGAGCTCAAGCAATTGGATTGCGTACAACTTATGGCCTATAAAATTGCCGCACGTTATAGTTTACCTAACTATAAAAAATTAACTCCTGCTGAAATGACTGAAATTAGAAAAAATTTAGAGCAGTGTGTTGATTCCAATTATTCTCCCAGTGGAAAATTAATCCGCTATATTATTTCAATAACGGATATTGAAAAGAAGTTTAAGTAGCTACAATTTTGCGAAATGTAAGGCTAATTCTAGGATTTTTAATAGTTTTTTCTTTAGGAATTTGATGGTACCAAAAATGCTGCGTCGCTCCTGCCATGATAAATAAGTCTCCATTTTTTAACATAAAGGATAGTGTTGAATCTTTACTTTTTTTAGGTTTCATTTGTAGCTTTCTGGTTTCTCCTAAGCTTAAAATAGCAATAATTGGGCAATATCCTAATTCTGGCTCATCATCGGCGTGGTATCCTACGCTGTCATTTCCATTTCTATAATAGTTTATAAGAACAGCGTTATAGTTTCCTATTCCTGTTGCTTCAATTTGGTTTTTGATTTGTAGTAGGGTGTAAGTCCAAGGGATAGTTTGTAATTCTAGGCCTGAGTAAGTATATACTAAGTTAGGTTCGCCGTACCAGGCTGTTAAGCGTGGTTGCATTATTTTTTTCCCGAATAATTGGATACTATCTTTTCTCCAAAATAGGGAGCGAACAAGAAAAATAAATAGCTTTTTCGATTCTTGTAAGGGAATAAATTCTGGTATGTGGTAAATTAATCCATTAGGAATTACAATTTTATAAGTATCTAATTTTATGGTATCATTAAGCTTCATGGTTCAGTTGATTTTTTCAATTGAGTATTTTTTGAAAACTTACTTTCTGAGCTTATCCTATGAATTTATAATTCTAAACAATTTTGTTGCGATGAATTGATTAATGATTGGCAATCGAATTCTAAAATTTTTTTACTGGCTTTTTCTTTTCTGTTTGCACTTGCACCACGTCAATTTAATTGCTCAAACAGATTTTAGAGACCTAGGAACTTGGAATGTACTTAGTATAAATATAAAATATAATAAAAAATGGGTATTTTTTGCAGAGTCTCAGCTACGTAGTCTTGCTTTTTATGATCAATTTCATTATTACGAGGTGAAAGGCGGTGGTGGTTGGATAGCAACCCCAGATATTAAGCTTTTTATAGGACTAGGAAGCTACAATACTTATAAGGAAGGAGGGAATTTTAGACTTCCTTATAATCAACAAGAAATTCGAGTATGGCAGCAGCTGAATACAAAGCAGAAGCTATCTAAAATTGAATTGGAGTTAGAACACCGCTATCGTATTGAGCAACGTTATACAAACAAGGGGTATAGAAATAGATTCCGTTATCGTTTGGGGTTTAGCTTGCCTATTATTAGGCGAAAACTTAGCGAAGATATCATTCTTTTTATGACTACTTGGAATGAGATTTTTTTTACTAATAAAGCACCGTATTTTGAAAGAAACCGGTTTTTTATTGGACTAGGCTACGAGTGGAACTTTATTTTTACTACAATAGCAGGCTGGATTCATCAGTTAGACTACAGAATTTTAGACGAGGTAGGAAAAAACTTTTTTCAGCTTTCAGTCATTTTTAATCTTGATTATGGCAAAACTACTAAAACTGTTCCACCTTCAAGTATTGAATGAACAACGAGCATCTGTTACTGTTTTTTAACAAGAGATATTGTGTTTAAAATATATTAATATTTTAAAAAAAAAATCTAATTTTTTATTTTATTTAGATTGTTTTTGAATAAATTTTTATTACTTAAATAACTAAATTTTATGCATAATGCTAAAAGCATAGTTACTAAAAATACAAAAAAATGGGTTAAATATTGAAAATAGATAATATGTTTTTATATTTGCTTAAGGTTTATTTTCGTAATATATGATTAAATTATTGAAAAAAATTTTTGCACTTGATTCTCAGGTTGTAAAAGAAAAAGAACCTTATGTTATACAGAATAATGTAAAAGATTGGGTAGTGGATCCCATACATACTAAAATTACCTTTAAGGTATTACATATGGGCATAGCAGAGGTAGTAGGAAGTCTGAAGGTGAAGGAAGGTAATATAAAGGGTACCCTTCCGCATTTGTATGATATGAAGGTACAGGTTAAAGTAGATGCAGCAAGTATCAATACAGAATTTGAGCAAAGAGATGCCCATTTAAAATCGCCGGATTTTCTGGACGTGGAAAAGTATCCAGAAATTTCCTTTGAGAGTACACAAATCAAGTGGAAACCATTAAAGCGCTTTGATATTGAAGGAAATTTAACAATAAAGGGAATTACTCGTCTAATAAAATTTGAAGGCTCTATAGTCAATTCTATTAATCATGATCTTACGGGGGAGCCAAGGTTAGGGTTTAAACTGAGGGGTCAATTAAACCGCCGCGACTTTAATGTTAATTTTGATATGTACATAGAAGGGGGCCAGGCGATTGCTTCGGACATTGTAGACTTTGATGCGGATGTAGAACTCACCACTGCTTCTGGGCTTTCAAAACTTAAAGCATTTTTAGGACTTCCAAACTAACACAAACAAAATGATTAGTATTCTTAAGTCTAAAGTACAAAAAAACTTTGCTCTTGCTTTTTGTGTAATTAACAAAGAAGGAAAAGTAGTATTTGCTTCTCCTGCCTGGCAAGCATTAGATGTGCAGCAGCAAGAAAGGACAATTCAAGCTCCTACTTATGAATTTGTTTGTTGGTCTAATCATTACTACCAAAAAATAGCCTTTGAAGAAGAAGGACATACCCAGATTTATCTAGTACCAGCAGACGATTATTTTCAAGTTCTTCAGGAAAATGAGAAACTAAAAGTTGAAATTGCAGAAACCAAACAAAAAATAAATACTTTTATTCAGAAGTCTCCTTACCCCCTGTTAGTTGTTAATAAGGAAGACGGAAAAATTATTTTTGCTAATCAATTATTGTTAGACCTATTCAAAATTCCTTTAGCAGCCTTTTATAAAGGTTTATTTTTTAAGCAGCTATTTTCCTTAGAGCAAGCGGAACAGTTGTTACAGAAAATTTATGCAGAAAAAAATATTGATTCTTATACTTTGCAAATTTCAATAGCAGAGAAGACAAGGTGGTTAATTGTTAGGGCTTTTCACTTTGAGCTAGAAAGTTTGAAAGGCTTTATTGTAAGTTTTGTGGATATAAGTGAGATTAAGGAAAAGGAAATACAGATAATGGAGCTTAACGAAGAAATTCATGCTCAGAATGAAGAATTACGGCAAACTAATGATGTATTACATAGTCTATATGAAGCTGTAGATAGGAGTTATAAAGAAATCAGAGACAGCTTAATAAGTGGGCAGCGCATTCAAAAGTTGATTACCCAAGCTTTTAAGTTAGGGGACTATTTGCCTAGAGAACATTTTTTCCATATCTTAAAACCACATTCTTATGTCAGTGGTGATTTTTTTTGGTTACAGCGCAAAGGAGATTTTCTATATATAGCAGTAGGAGATGCTACAGGGCATGGTGTTTCGGGAGGGTTATTAGCTACTACTTTTAGTGTACTACTCTCTCAATTTTTTAATACAGTTCAAACTCCTGACCAAATTCATATTGCTCTAAGTAGTGTACATAATGCTTTTTTGACTAGTTTTTTGAATTCGGCTACTGAAATTAACGTGGATGGGGCTGATTTGTTTGTGGTAGCCTTACCCCTTAATGGGCAAAAGTTCTTTTACTATACGGCTGCTCATGCAAAGGCGATTTTAAAAGATCCTTTTTTATTACCAGCAAAGTATAGTGTTTTGCGAGGCGAAAAATACCCAGTAGGTTTTTATGTGGAGGGGCAAACTTTGCCATCTTACAGGACTTATCGAGTAGAATTTTCTGAAAATACTACTCTTTTCCTTTTCACAGACGGCATTCCTGATATGATTAACGCGGCAGGTAAAAAACTAGGCATTAAAGGATTTATTAAACTTTTGGAGAGTTGGGGCGAAATTCCAATATTGGAACTTGAATCAAGGCTATTGGAGGCTATTAACAACAATTATCAGCCGGAAGGGCACCAAAATGATGATATTCAAGTAGTGGGTATACAATTACCTTTGAATCTCTAAAATTTTTTTATTATCGATAGCGAAGCCTTGGAAAATAGATTTAGGCAATGTATATTTGCATAGTTAAGTGCAACATAAAGAAGCGCTTCTCAAAAAATAAATAAACAAAAATTTGCAAATGTGAAGTTCGCTTCCTAAATTTGTAGCACGATTCGATGTTACGCAAGTAGAATAAAATACAAGTAGTAGAGTTCTTTGAGAGGGGGAGAGGGGTTGGTAGTAGCTGTTTAATGAGGGTTTTATACTATGGAGAGTTTGATCCTGGCTCAGGATG
>JANWXU010000173.1 GCA_025057395.1 Bacteroidia bacterium
GAAATCCCATGGTTTTTATCTGGGTAGTAAAACGATTCAAACTGCTTTCCCGCCTTTACTAGAGCACTTACCATCTCAACAGCATTTTGAAAATGCACATTATCATCTGCGGTACCATGAATAATAAAGTAATGCCCTTTTAAATTTTCTACAAAATGAATAGGGGAATTCTCATCATATCCAGAAGGATTGTTTTGGGGTAAGCCTAAATACCTTTCTGTATAAATTGTATCATAATAGCGCCAATTAGTTACAGGGGCTACAGCGATTGCTGCCTTAAAAACATCATTGCCTTTTAATAGACATAATGAAGATAGGTATCCTCCGAAACTCCACCCCCAAATTCCAATTCGCGTTTTATCTACGTAGGGCAAACTAGCTAAATATTTAGCAGCTTCAATTTGGTCTATTGTTTCATACTTACCTAATTGTAAATAGGTTACTTTCTTAAAGTCTCTACCCCTTCCTCCTGTTCCTCGATTATCTACACAAACCACCATGTAACCTAACGAAGCTAAGTGTTGGTACCAAAAAAAATCAAAACCATTATATCTCTCCACTACCATCTGGCTACCCGGCCCTCCATAAACATACATCAATACGGGATATTTTTTATTCTTTTTGAAATTAAGAGGTTTTATCATCCAACCATTAAGAGTAACGTTATCGGAAGTAGTAAAGCTAAAAAACTCTTTGGGACTAATTTCATAATCGGCTATCCGCTGTTTTAAATCTGCATTATTTTCCAAAACTCTAATTAAATTACCCTGTTTTGTCCAAAGCTCCGTAATAGTAGGTTCAGAAGGCGTACTATACTCGTCTATGTAATAGCTATAAGAAGAACTAAATCTAGCCTCATGCCATCCTCTTGCCCGACTCAATTGCTTTTTCTGCTTACCCTCAAAATCAATTACAAAGATATGTCGCTCTAATGGACTTACCTCCGTAGATTCAAAATAAATAACTCTACTTACCTCATCTACCCCATAAATTTGAGTGACTTCCCATGGTCCCTTAGTAAGCTGCCGCAAAAGTTGTCCCTGTAAGTTGTAATAGTAAATATGATTGTACCCATCAGCATCAGACTGCCAAAAAAAACCAGATTTATCTTTTAAGAAATACCAGGTGTAATCATTGGGCTCGTCGATATAAGTAGAAGAGCTTTGCTTTAGAATCATTTGCGCCTCTCCTGTTTGAGGATCAGCCAAAAACACTTCGACCTGGTTTTGAAGCCGATTCATTTTCATTATCGCTAGCTTTTCATTAGCCCAAGTAATACGAGGAATATAAAACTCATTGGGATCTTGTAAAGAAATATTTAGAGTTTGCTTAGTATCTAAATCATAAATATGGACCGATACTCTAGCGTTTTTCTCCCCTGCTTTAGGATACTTAAACTTGCTTTGCTTAGGATATAAGCTTCCATACAGTACCATAGTAAATTCTGGTACTTCTTTCTCATCGAACTTTAAATATGCAAGGTACCTTCCATCTTGTGACCAATGGTATGCTTGAGTAAGCGTAAATTCTTCTTCATATACCCAATCTGCTAAACCATTAATTATCTCATTTTTTTTCCCATCCCACGTAATAGGCTCTTGGGTTTGAGTGGCTAAATCAAAAATGTAAATATTATTCTCTTGCACAAAAGAAACTTTGTTTCCATCAGGAGAAAATAAAGGAGATAGAATAGAAGCTCCTTTTGCTAGTGAAATTAATCTTTCTGCTATTAAGTCATATACATAAGCTACGTATGCAGTAGAATGCCGATAAATTTTAATAGGTTTGGTTAACAGTAATACTTTTTTTTCGTCCTCAGAAAATTTATATCCTACTATCTTAATTTTTTCATTTGTTTGTTTATCTACCAGAGCTTCTGCTTTAAGTAAAATACTTTTATCATTTTCATTTAAAATTGAAACTTTAATAATATTACTATTTTCATCTAAAGTAGAGTAATATCTATCGTCCTTCATCCAATTATAATCCTCTGCCCCTCTAGCATAAAATAAATATTTTTGCCAGATATCTTCTATAGTTACCCTTTTCTTATGGCTGCCAATATCTCGCGTAAAAGAAGACTCAAAAGAAAATAGTAACAGCCCCAGAATTATGGCTAAATTTTTCAAAAAATACATTGTAATACGTCAATTATTCTGATAAGTTATACTTTTGTATTTCCTCTTCACTAAGTTCTCTTTTCTTCAAATTTCTCAAACAGTAGTTAATTAGTTCTTGGCGCAAAGGCAAAAGTTGATAGAGCTCAATGGTTAAATAATTAGGGTTTAACACAGCTAAATGGTTATGACTAATAGTAGCTACTTTATCATTACCCGCTGCTTTTTTAAAAGTAGCTAATAATGTATAGTTTTGAGCATCCCACAATTTAACCCAAGAATCTGTATCTAAAGATAAAATAAATTGATTATTACTATTAAATTGTGAATACACAACTTCCGAATTCACTTCTTTTAAATTAGCTACCAATTTACCAATGCCGAGATTGGCAATTTTAAGAGTACGGTCCTTGGAGCTAATCAAAAGTTTTGCCCCATCAGGGCTGAAGTCTAAATCATTTACAGAAGCTCCTTGGCTAAAAGTAATAATAGGAGAAAGTGAATTAACGTTCCAAACTTTAGCGGTATTATCGGCACCAGCCGTGGCTAAGAGGGAGATAGAAGAATGTAATTTTATTGAATTAATTTTTCCTAAATGGGCTTGCACCGTAGCAATCAAATCACCAGTATTAGTATTCCATATTTTTAAAATTCCATCTTGCGAAGCTGAAATAAGTTTATCCTCACCATAAAATAAAACGTGAGTAATAGGTGCTTTATGCCCTTTGAAAACATATTTTAAATTACCAGTTTTAGCTTCAAAAAGACGAACCATATTATCTTGTGCTCCTGTAGCTACCCATATAATATTAGGACTGACATCTGCAGCAGAAATTAGCCGAGAGTGTCCCGAATAAGTAGCAATTCGACTTTGCGTACGAATATCCCAAAGGTAAGCTTCAAATTCTTCGGGCACAGTTAGCAAAAGTTGATTATTTTCACAAAATTTAGCCTGCATTACTTTATCATTATGCAGAAAAGAAGCTAAAAGTCTACCCGATGCCACCTCCCATACTTTTGCTGTAAGGTCCCAAGAAGTTGAAACCAAACGACTACCATCTTCACTAAAACTAAGATAAACTACCTTATTTTTATGCCCTATAAATTTCAATTTAGGAGTAGCATTAATAAGAGCATTAGCAGCATAGTATAGTGCTGCTTCGGTAGCAGGTACATACGGACGGCTAGGTTTTTCTATATTTTCTGGTAAGCCCCATAAAGCTAAAAGTAAACCTAATTCTGCTTTATTATGATTTACTTGGTCACGTACCAGTGAGGCTATATATAAGGACTGGTTCTTGAGAGCAACTTCTTTTTCTTCCGTAGCCTTGATTTCATTCTTCTTAGCAATCTCTGCGGTAGTAAGCGCTTCTTCTTTTTGCTTAAGCGCCGCTATTTTAGTTTTTTCAGCTTCCTCTTTTTGCTTTTCTGCAAGCGCCTTTTTCTGCTCCGCAATTTCCTTATCTAGAGCTCGTAAACGAGCTTCTTTTTCCGCTAAACGCTGGCGATCTTGCGCAGTTATTTTTTCACCTATAGCTATTTTCTTTAAAGAATCTGCTATCAATTGATTTCTTTCAGCTATTAATTTTTGCCTTTCTGCTTCTTTGGCATTGATATCAGCTATTATTTTTGCTTGAATTGCCCTCTGTTTTTCAATTTCTGCTATTTCTTTTTGTTGCTTGGCTTTTTCTGCTTCTAAATAAGCTTTATACGCTTGGTAAGAAGCAAAAACCATTAGTGTTACAATTATTCCAATGGCCGTGTAAGTAAGGCGCTTATTTCTTTGAATTTTTGCTTTACTTTTTCGTAAATATTCCTCTATTTGATATAAGTAATCACGAGCCTGTTCTAATAAATCAATATTAGGATTTATTTCCTCGGATTCCATGTATCTTTTGATCCAGGCAGGGGTAGGCTTTTGGCTTTGGTACCAGTCATTGAAATAAGCAAACAAACCACTATTAAGTAGATATTTTTCAGACTTATCGTTTTGTAACCATCGATTAATTTGCACTTTAAAATCTTTGTATATGGAAGCACTCCGATGTTCTTTATCTGCCCATTCAATAAGCAACTCCCAATTTCGAATTAAAGATTCATGAGTAATATCCAAAACTGTATGAGGCAAAAGAAAGCGCGACTCTTGCTCTTCGGTAATGTGAGGCTGTAAAAATGAATTTCCAGGCTCCCTAAAATAATTAAGTAGATTTCCTACCCATACGTAATCATATTTAGGATGATTAATCATATCTACAATTTCTTGCAGGGTAGCGCGGTTTCTTACAGCTCGATTTTCATCAATCTTAGTAAGGCAAGTAAATGCGACTTGAATAATAAAGCGAGCATCTTCGGCGGAAATTACCATCTGGTATTTT
The DNA here is from genome assembly GCA_025057395.1 of Bacteroidia bacterium. Lineage (GTDB taxonomy): Bacteria > Bacteroidota > Bacteroidia > J057 > JANWXU01 > JANWXU01. The sequence continues at coordinate 4,493 of JANWXU010000173.1, forward strand.
TGCTCTAGGTATTGATGGGCTGTTAAGTAGAGCTCGGTAGCGTGCTTGCCTATTACGTTACGTAACTTAGGTTTTTCAAACAGCCCTTGTTTAAGAGTAGGTAACTGCGCCAACCAAAGTTCAAATTTTTTTTGTTGGTCTTCTGGCAACCGGTTACTAGCAAGCCCCCCCACACAAGCATAATGAAATAAATCTAATTCTTCTTTTCCATTTTGCGCCATAACCCAAATTCTATACAAACAGTGCTGCAACACCGGAAGTTGGTCAATACCATCACCTAGGTCATTAAGTAAGCGCTGTACCAGCCGAGGATTAATCTTATCGTTATTAAGCTGCAAAGGTACTTCTATCACTTCCTGAAGCTCATTTCTCTTTAGGCGAGGTACAAAGAAGGTACTTTGTCCGATCAACTCTGGAAAGCCCCGAAATGCCACGCACTGCCCAATATAATCGGAGCGCATGGTAAAAAGCACATAAATAGGCAAATCTTCTTCCTGCGCGATCCGTATGGTCTCTATAAGAACATTTACTGTAATTTGAGCAAGGGGAGAAGCAACTCCTTCGCGATAATTCTCGCTATTAGTAAAAAATTCCTCAAATTGGTCTACTAATACAACTAAATTAGCAGCACGCCTTCTTTCTTTTTGGCGCTGCTCCTCAGGTAGGCTCAAATAACTAGCACTCTTAGTATCGCAATAGAGAGAAGACTCCTTGTATATATCTACCAACGCAGAGTATCCATAACTCAAATTGTGTTCTATCTCTTCACTCTCTTCCATGCGTAAAGCAGTAGCGAGAGCTTTAGCTAAGTTTTTTAGCGGTTGCCTTTCAGGACGAAAAGCTGCTACTGTCCATTTAGTAAATTTAGTATTTAGAAGTCCACTTTTTAAATAGGGTAGCACTCCAGCAAAGACCAACGAAGACTTACCGTCGCCAGAAGAACCTGTAATCATAGCAAATTTATACCGCATGATATTTTCAATAATACTAATTACATTTTGGTCCCTGCCGGCAAAAAAGATGGAATCTTCTTCTGAAAAAGGTTTTAAGCCAGTAAAAGGACAAAAGTGTTGCTTAGGAAGCCGATTTTCTTGATAAGCTTGGTAAAATTCTAGAATAGTACTTTCTACCTGCTCTAGCGGTACAATTCGAGTAAATAAATTAGGGGCCTGAAACTTAATAAGTCTATTTCTACGAGGCTCATTTTCGCCTACTAACAAAAAAGGAGTATTTGCCGAAGCCCCCCCTACTAAACGCCAAACTTGCTTTGCAAAAGCTAACGCCCAATCTGAAGAATCATTAAAAAAAATAATAACAACTTTACTTCTATATACTAATTCAGTTACTAGATTTCTATTAGCACTACCATTCTCAGGTAAGGCTACAAAAAATTCTAGTTTAATCTTTTTATCATTTTGTAATTGTGCTATAACTGGAATTATACTTTCCTTATCGTTATCATTACAAATAATACATAACTCGTTTTCTTTTATTTTCTGTTTATTTCGTAAGTCTTTTGCCCAAAAGGCACGAAAGTCATCTATTAGCTGAGCATAGTCTGTAACATTCGTAAATAAAACATTTTCAGCAATTTGGTTAGTGAGCTTTTCTAATAAAGGGAAAGAAGTGGTATCAAAGTTTTCAAACTGCCATATTACAATTTTAAATTCTGAACTTTGAGACTTTTGAAGAGCAATACTAAGTTGAAATTCTTGCGACCAAGTGCCATTAGTAAATTTAAAGCCTCGAAAATTACCTACTGGATGAATAGAAACCGCACTTTGAGAAAGAAATAATTCTACAGTAGACTGAAAAGAGACTTCGTCTTCAGGAAAAAAATCAGGAAGAACTTCAAAACCGGCTTTGGTAAGCATAATTTTTAAAGTGCGCCTTACCTCATCATACTCTGAAGGAATATGAGCCAAAAAGACTTTAGGCTTAGAAATCGTTGTAGACTTATCTCCAATAGAACTAGTATGGGTGGTAGGTATCATACAAAACTTACTAACTTAAAGATACTCACTTCTGCTCAAAGCCACAACCCTGTCTTTTACAGAATTATTAAAAATTTGTCAATCAACAACTTATTTCTTTTACCAAAGCTTTCTAAACTCCCTACATCATCATTAATAAATCACTACCAATATCCTTACGATAATATTTATTTTCAAAGTCTACTACCTGAGCTCCTGCCAAAGCTTTTTCAAGAGCGCCTTGCATAGTATTAGCTAGCCCTACTACAGTCAATACCCTTCCACCACTAGTTAAAATATCATTTCCCTCGCGCTTTGTGCCTGCATGAAATACTAGGCAATCTTTAATTTGATCAAGATTATAGATTTTATAGCCTACACTAAATTCATCGGGATAGCCCTGGCTAGCACAAACAATTCCTACTGCATATTTACTACTTATTTCTAGTGAAACTGTATTAAGCTTCTGGTATGCACAAGCATTAATAATTTTAAGAAAGTCTGTTTTAAGCAAAGGCAATATCACTTGCGCTT
>JANWXU010000174.1 GCA_025057395.1 Bacteroidia bacterium
CTAATGTTTAATACTAGACGTTTTTTTGAAGAAAAATTAGGCATTACTTTCGATCGCGTTTACAGCAACAATAACCAGTATGCGGATGCAGGTAACCCTAATAGGGCAATGACTGAATTTGAAAAGAAAAAAATGCAGCAGGGAGTCGACCAAATTTATGGTGAGTTTATCAATGTAGTGCAAAAGGGCAGAAATTTTGCAGATTCATTAAGTGTAGATTCTATTGCTCAGGGAAGAGTATGGGCAGGTATACGAGCGCAAAAATTAAAATTAGTAGACGAATTAGGGGGACTAAAAGATGCTATAAAAGCTGCTGCTCAAAAGGCAGGTCTAGGGAATGATTATTCATGGGTAGAATATCCTAAAAGTAAGTCTTTTTTTGAAAAGTTGCTCGAAGATTTTGCTCAAAGTAGAAAAGCTAGCCTTTTACAAGAAATGTTAACCCCTGACCAAGTCTCTTTATACCGCATTATTCGGTCGCTTAACGACCCACGAGGAATTTATATGCGATTACTATGGGATGGGCAAATTAATTAAATTAGGTGAGCTATTCGTTAACTAGCGACATTTTCGATTGGACTGTTTTTAAGTTTTCTTTAGCCCCTACTAATTAAAGTATAATAAAACAAACTAGCTAGGATATTCAAAATACTGTAACGGATCTAAGGGAGCCCCTTCTTTCCAAAGCTCAAAATGAAGGTGAGGCCCTGTTGATTGTTCACCAGAATTTCCAACTATAGCGATCATTTCGCCTACTTGGACAACACTACCAGGCTTCTTTAAAAGCTGTTTGCAATGCTTATAAAAAGAAATCATATGGTTCTCGTGCAAAATTCCAATTGTATAACCTGTCTGAATTGTATAATCAGCGAAAAAAATGGTACCCTTAGCCACCGCAAAAATAGGAGCATCCTCTCTAGCAACTATATCTATTGCCCAGTGCCCCTCAGCCAAATTATATTTACGAGTAACTCGTCCTTCTACGGGTCGAAATAGTCGGAGGGGCATTGCTACAAAATTGCGAGAAAAAGCTGAGGATGGAGCAGGCGAGTTATCACTTACTGAATTATCGGGAAGTGAAGTAGCAGTGGCCGGAAAGCCTGTCATTTTTTGCATGCTCTTAATAAAAGAATCTTGGCGCGCCATTTTATTTTCCATCTTCGTTACTAATTGTAAAAGAGCCTTTCTTTCATCGCGTAAAGATTTGTCAGTATACCCTGGAATCCACTCTCGAATAGGAGTAAAAAAAATGATTAATGTAGTAAGCAGTATCACCAAAAGAATAACGGCTCCGCCCACAAAAAAAATAGTTCCTATCGTAAATTGATAGGTACCCTTACGCTCAAGAGTCTGATTATTGATTACAATAAAGTCATATCGTTCGCTAAATTTGTTTTTAAGGTCTCTCCAAAGTTCCATTAGCTAAAATTTTAGAGCAAAAAATGAATAAAAATATTCGTCCCCTTTCTTATTTGTTTTTATGTAGTGCTAGTAACAAATTTATAGCTTTTTTTAGTATCGTACTATTTTTATTACCATTAGCAAAATGCAACGCACAAAAGAGTACCAGAATTTCCCGCGCTTATAATAGCTTTATTTCCTACTTCAATGGCTATTACCATGCTAACTTACGTTATAAAGAGGGTGTAAGAAGTAAAGAAGCTAACTTTAAAATTCCTGAAACAGGTTTTTTAGAACTTATAGAAACTCAGCCACAAAACACTTCAGGCTCAGGACTCTTTAATCAAGCCAATGAAAAATGTGACGTAATTATTGTGAGAAGAAAAAACAGTAGCTTCATAGACGACTGCTTCTTTCTCAAGGGAAAGTGCGCCTATCAAAAAAATAACATGGCGGAAGCCATAGTAAATTACGAACACATATTAAATAAATATCCCCAATCGCCCCTTATCCGCGATGTTAAAATATGGCTAGCCATGGCATATTATGCCAGCAACAATCCTTACCGTGCAAGAGAAATTTTGAATGAAGTACTCAATCAAAAACAAAAGATTTGGGTTAAAAAGAAAATTAAGGGAATTGAAAAAAAAGTAGAGGAGCTTGTTCCTGTACCCCTTAAAAGACATCAACGCCCTTATGTTGCAGAATTAGAAGCAATGCTAAGTATCCAAGAAAAACAATACAATAAAGCCATAGCTGCTTTAGAAAAAAATATTACCTACGTGCCCTCTCGTAAAAGAAAATCTCAATGGTACTTTTTGATAGGCCAACTATATGACGCCACTAATAACTTTGGAGATGCTTATAAATACTACGACTTAGCAGCGCGCTTAAACACTTCTAACGAACTCACATTTCGTTCTAAACTGGCTATTGCTAGCCTTTACTTAAAACACCAGCCCAAAGATTCAGAAAGTGCCGAAGCAGTAACCCAAGCTCTCACTTCTCTAATCAAAGATATTAAATACGAAGACTTCCACGATCAAATTTATTACCAGTTTGCCCTCATCGAGTTAAAGAAAAAAAACTACGATAATGCCCTAAAATATTTACAGCTTTCATTAAATAAAAATAAAGGAAACAATAGCCAAAAAGTGTTAGCTTACTACAAAGCAGGACAAATTTATTTTTATGAAAAATTTAATCTCGATAAAGCAACAGCTTACTTCGATAGTGCCAGTGCAATTGTAGACGAAAAACTTCCAGAATATAGCCAAATTAAGACTATAGGCAGTGTATTAAAAAAATATGCCGAGTATAAAAAGACTATTCATCTTAGTGATAGTTTACTGGCTCTAGGTAAACTAAATGAAGAGCAATTGAACCAACGAATAGAAGCTGTAATTAGGCAAGAAGAAAAACAACGCCAAGAAAAAAAGAATGCTATGAATAGGCCCGCTCCTGCTCCACAATTTGACCCTTCCCTCTTTGATCCTAATAACCCCAATCGAATGAATATAACAGGGTTCTATTTCGATAACCCTGCACAAGTAGCCCAAGGAAAAGCTATGTTTATTTCCCAATGGGGAAATCGTCCTAATGAAGATAATTGGCGCCGAAGAAATAAGCGTGCACAATTCAACGAAATAGTAGAAGATTCTCTCGATCTTGTAGATCCTATAAAAGAAAAAGAAAAGTATGAAAAACTACTTGCAGAACGAAAAGAAAAATATAAACGAAATGTCCCGAGAACCCCCGAAAAAAGAGATTCCTTAGAAAAACTACTTATCAATACTTTGATGTCACTCGCCCAATTATATTCTCCTAAGCTAAATATGCCCGACTCCGCTATTAAAGTCTACCTTAACATTATTCAGCGATTTCCAGATTCAGACCTAGTGCCCAAATGCTATTTTGCTGTATATACCCTTTTGTCTGAGCAGGGAAATCGAAAAGCTAATGATTATAAAAATATTATCCTACAAAAGTACCCTAAAAGTATCTTTGCTAAAATCTTAAAAAAAGAAAAAATCGAAGAAGAGGAGCAAAACAACCCTCTTGCAGATTTTAAGTCTGCTTATAAAACTGTATATGGACTTTTCGAAGCAGGCGATTACGAAACTGTGGTCAATTTTGCTTCCCACATCATTGAAAATAATATTGAGAATCCAGAAATAGCCAAGGTATTTTACATGAAAGGCTATAGCTTCGGAAAATTAGGTAAAACCGATAGCTTAGTTGCTACCTATACCTACCTCATTAAAAATTTTCCTGGAACTGAAGTTGCTACTATTGCCAAAAATACTTTGCGCCTGCTTAAAGGTGAGGAAAGTATTCCCGAAAGTGGTGCCCCTTCATCGAATCTTAATACTCAATCTACACCAGAAAATTTAACCAAAAGCAACTTTAAACCCCGCCAAGGACAAGAACCTATTTTTGTATTACTACTTGTAGAGCAACAAGTTATCAAAAGTAACGAATTAGGAACTATCGTAAGCAATCTAATAGAAAGAGAATTTAAGTCGGATGAGTTACAATCCCAAGTAATGCTTTACCAAGATGCTGACGGCAAGAACTATCACATGGTCTATGTACTTTCTTTTGATAATTTTAGAAACGCCGAAAATTTTGTGGCTACTGCTAAACAAGAAAAGCCACTCCTGAAAGTTCTTAAAAATCCAGAAAAAGATATTTTCTCAATCACCTCCACTAATTTTCAAGCTGCTTTCCAAAATAAGCAAATGCTAGAATATGGAGCATTCTATTCTAAAAACAAAAGCTATCTAACCAAAGAAAACTAAAGATATTAGGTTTCAACAAGTAAAGACTTAAGGCCTAGTAATACTTGAGTACCTGGTACAAAGCCTAAAATAAAAATTGTAATTTCAATCTTTCCTACACGAAATACTTTACTTTGCTCAAGGTGAGTGCTAAAAAAAGAGTAGAGCTCACTAAAACGAGCTCTTATTTTTTTATCCTCTTCGGTATCCCAATCTTGAGGCTCAATGTAATTCTTGAAAAAATCCCATAGGGATACTTCTTTTACCTCTTGTTGTCTTTTTATAAGCCCTTCTCTCTTCAAAGCCGCCAGAAAGTCCTTTTGCTCCACAGTGAACCAAATGATTTCAAATGGTGCATCCGTTTCACTTAGTAGTAAAAGATCGCAAGATAGCCTCTGCAGTTGATTAAAATAGAAATGGATATCTTCAGGAAGAGCCTTCTCCAATTTTAAAGCTCTAGAGTATTATTAGTGCACTTAAGAAACTCCTATTATATTTCAACCTAGACCTCCATTTATACTATTTATACTAAATGCCGTTCAGAATGATAAGACGAGCGTACCAACGGTCCACTTTCTACATATTTAAAGCCCAAGCTTAAACCCATTTGTTTATAATGTTCAAATTTCTCAGGTGTAATAAACTCTTCTACGGGTAAGTGCATCTTAGTAGGTTGTAAATATTGACCAAGGGTAAGAACATCGCAACCATGAGCTACTAAATCTTTCATTGCCTCATACACCTCCTCCTCTGTTTCTCCTAGCCCTAGCATTATGCCAGACTTGGTACGCACACCAAACTCCTTGGTTCTGGCAATTTGTTCAAGACTACGTTCATACTTAGCTTGGGGGCGTACTTTTCGATATAACCTGCGTACTGTTTCCATATTGTGGGAAACTATTTCTGGCTTTTCTCGAACTACTAGCTCTAAAGCGTCCCACTTAGCTTTAAAGTCTGGAATTAGAGTTTCCATAGTAACCCCCGGATTTAGTTCTCGAACGGCCCGAATAGTGGCAGCCCAGATAGAGGCTCCACCATCTTTTAATTCGTCACGATTTACAGAAGTAATAACGCAGTGCTTAATACCCATAAGCTTTACTGCTTGCGCCACACGCATAGGCTCTTGTTCATCTAGTTCAGTGGGTCGCCCCGTAGCTACAGCACAAAAAGAGCAGGAACGAGTACAAATATTTCCAAGAATCATAAAGGTTGCAGTGCCCGCTCCCCAGCACTCGCCCATATTCGGACATCGTGCACTTTCACATACAGTATGGAGTTTATGCTCATCAATAATCTGGCGTACGTTCTTATAATTTTCACCGTAGGGTACTTTCACCCGTAGCCAATCCGGACGTTTTGATTGCCGGATTTCTGGAGTAGAAGGAACAACTGGCAATTCGAGCATATATTGAAGATTTGTATTAGTAACCTTAAATTTGTTAAATTAATTCTACATTACCAAAAATTCTTTATGTTTTACCAACAGTTACCAATCAAGAAACCTATACTGCCCTGCAAAAAAACAGAATAATCCTCCGATTCATCTAATATCTCTATTGCATTGGAATAAATATCTAACTGAGCCCCTATCTGAATAGCACGAATGTATAAATTTGAATTAGCAAAGTTCAAAATAATGTTAGGGCGAAAACGCAATCCTAAACTAAAAGACAGTTTTTCAAATCCTTTGAAGAAATCAGAGGCTCCGATAATATCAGTAAAATTCATCTGAGTATGATCATATTGGCGTGGAACCGCCGTGCCAAAATTAGGATTAGTAGGGCTAGGAAGAAAATAATCCACATAGTAGGGCTTCAATAATGCAATCACCGGACCCATTCCTACCCCCACGCGAATACTAAACCGAGAAAAATTATCTAAAGGATTAATAATTCTTTGAAGTCCTATCACTCCGCCTAGAGTGTAGCAATAATTTTTTTTATCGAATACAAAATATTTTGCACTTTCGTAAAGATTATCATTACGAATAGCTTGCTCTCTAGAATCTACCAGACTTGCTAACTGGTACAAGATAAACACTTCATTGTTTTTTTCCAACCGTCGAATCTGTAAAACATCAATCCCCATGCCCTGAGTATTCAAGCTTGCCCCTACAGCTAGAGCATGCTTACGAAAAGCATATGGATCAAACGAAAAAACTGTTTGTACTTGAGCTACAAGTCGAGTACCCGAACTACTCACACTTAATAGTATGTAAAATAGAGATATAATAGAAAAACGCCCATATTTCATCCATGCCTTAATATAAGTCTTAGTATTCAGCATTTTACTAACTATCCAAAGCTAGTGAGAATTTTTGCTTTAATTATTTAGACCTAACTTTGGCTTACTAACAAATTAAACTATTAACAACGCATTTTATCTTTACTTATTTTATTTTCAATATTTTTTGTTGCCATTTTTGGTTTTTTCCTTCTATTTCTATCACGTAAAGACCTTCCGCATAGCTACTCATATCCCAATGCACCCCTTCTGCCTTTACTTCCCATACGCCCCGCTCCAACTCAACCCCTGAAGCCCCTATTATTCGATACTTGTACACCCCCTCTCTCAAACCCTCTATCCAAATGCCCCCATGCGTAGGATTAGGATAACAACGCAGAACAATACCCTCCTCCCCTAACCCCCACCGAAAGCCCCCCCCCTGTACCCAATTGTAAGGCAATGAAGCTGACGATAATATACCCTGATGCCAAGAACACATACTACAATTACTCTGTACCACTACCCCATATACCTGCCCCTCTACC
>JANWXU010000175.1 GCA_025057395.1 Bacteroidia bacterium
ACATAATCAATCTTATCAGCCTTAGCCAAACCATCTTTTAGCATTACTCCCTTTTTTATCTTTTCCATATCAAATTTAGCAAGAGGCTTGTCTAATCTTACGTAGTATAATTTTCGAACTTTATGGGAAGGATGTGTTAGCTTTTTGGCTAGTTCTCCGTCGTTGGTGAAGAGGAGGATGCCCGTAGTATTTCTATCTAACCGTCCTACAGGAAAAATACGATAGGGGGTAGCATCTTTTACAAGGTCCATCACTGTTTTTCTGCCTTCAGGGTCATTAGCTGTGGTTATACAATTTTTGGGTTTATTAAGAAGAATATACACTAGTCTTTCAGGTTTAACTATTTTCCCATTAACGCTAACGGTATCTTCCCCCACCAAAACTTTAGTGGATAAATCCGTGCAAGTCTTTCCGTTTACTTTTACTCTTCCTTCCTTAATAAGGATATCAGCTTCTCTACGCGAGCAGAGTCCACTTTGGGCAATATATCTATTTAAGCGATAGTATGCTGGGCCCCTCTGCATAGAGGGTACTTTTTGTACAGGAGATGGAGATGGAGTATGAGCAGAAGTGTTAATAAATTTTAGCCTCCTATTTAATTTTGCTTTAGGGTTGGTAATAATTTTAGAGTCCTTGAGAATAAATTGGGGTTGCGGCTTTGTAGGCAAAGAAGAAAATGATTTTTTCTTAGAGTGAGTTGATTTTTGTATCGATAGCGAGGGTACTTTTTTAGTTTTGTTAGTAGTAGCTAACGGGAAATGAGATTCTCCCTTTGGTTTAGCCTTTGGTTGTAGTATGGCAATAGCAGGCGTCTGTGGCTCGCTTATTTTTCGAGAACGTGAACTAGCTATGCCAAAGGATTGATTTTTTTGAGTAGATAATTGAGAATGATGGGGGTTTTTACTTTTATTGCTCAGAGGCAACAGTTTGGAAGTTTTGTTCGAATTCTTTTTCATTGGCTGTTATTTCTTTGATTTTAGGTAAATCTTCAATTGATTTTAGTCCGAAGTACTCTATAAAATAATGAGTAGTGCGATAGAGAAGAGGTTTGCCGGGTAAATCAGCTCTACCGGCAGGTTCAATAAGTTGTTTTTCTAATAATTTTTGCAGAGCGTGGTCGCAGTTAACGCCCCTAATGAATTCAATTTCTGATTTAGTTATAGGCTGTTTATAAGCAATAATTGAAAGGGTTTCGAGTGCTGCCTTCGAAAGTTTTTTCCAGTCTTTGTGTAGAATAGCTTGCCTAGCATAAGTAGCGTACTGAGCTTTGGTGAGCAGCTGGTAGCCACCAGCAATCTCCTTGAGTTCAAAGGCAAAGTCGGGACTTTCATATTTATTTTGTAATTCATCGATAGCAGCTATTATTTTTTCTTTATTACTTTCTATACTCTGCATCTCTGGGCGCTCGAAAATTTGGAGGATTTCCTTTAGGCTCAATGGATTTTCTGATACAAAAAATATAGCTTCGAGAATGGTGCTTAATTTAGGAGAATTTTCCATAGTACAAGGCTTCTCAAAGAGACTTAGTATTTTTAAGTAGTAAAGTTAATTAAAATGTGGACCTGCATCTTCATCTTCTAAGCTTATATTTTTCAAGTTAAAATAACTGCCCAGCACATCGTTAAAAGAGAAGCCTTCACGAAGTTCTTTTTTGCCAATTAAAGAGCATTCTGCAAGTCCATGTAAAATAAATTCCATATATATGAATTTTTCGGGAGTATCTAGTTCGGGCAGATGAGCCGAGATAAAATCTTCTAGGCCCTTAATTTTGTAAAGGGAGGATCGAAATTGGGTTTCTGAGTAAGAAGCAAGAAGCTCAATCTGATTTCCTTCGTTAAACCAATTGATGATATTTTGGTAAGGGCTGTTTTTTTTGGCTTTTTTTATTTTTTCTGGGTCAGGAAAGCGCTGTAAAAAAATAGTACGAATAGCCTTTCCAATAAGGGTGTAAGCTACTTTTAGAGTTCCTTCTTGTTCGCCTTCGTAAACAAGTTCTATTTTTCCTGTAATTGCAGGTACAACTGCGTAGAGGTCAGCTATTCTTGCGGAGGTGCTAGTTTCATTATTTAATAAAATTCTTCTTTCTGCATTAGCTACTAAGCACTCAAGAGCCGATATGGGGAGGCGAGCCGAGACACCTGATTTTTTATCAATAAATTCACTTTCGCGAGCCTCAAACGCCACTTGCTCTATCAAGTCTTTTAACAGGGCAGAAATAAAAACTTTTTGTTTTTGCTCTGGCAATAGCCGTACTTCTTGTTCTGTAATTTTTCTGGCTATTGTTAAAGTTTTAGGATAGTGAGTTAGAATTTGAGACTCAATTCTATCTTTTAGGGGGGTGATGATAGAGCCCCTATTAGTGTAATCTTCAGGGTTGGCAGTAAATATTATCTGCACATCTAAGGGAAATCGTAGTTTGAAACCGCGAATTTGAATATCTTTTTCTTGTAAGATGTTGAAAAGAGCTACCTGAATTCGAGGTTGTAAATCAGGAATTTCATTAATCACAAATATGCAGCGATGTGCTCTAGGAATAAGCCCAAAGTGGATAACGCGCTCATCAGAAAAGGAAAGTTTTAAGTTGGCAGCCTTGATGGGGTCTATGTCGCCAATAAGATCGGCTATAGTAACATCGGGGGTAGCTAATTTTTCTACATACCGCTCTTGCCGATGGATCCATTCAATAGGAGTATCTTCTTGCTCTTCTAGTATGCGCTCACGAGCATAGCGAGAGATAGGGAACAGCGGGTCGTCATTAATTTCAGAGCCCTGCACAATAGGTATCCATTCATCTAGTAGCTCGACCATAAGCCGCGCTATGCGGGTTTTAGCTTGTCCACGCAAGCCTAGTAACAAAATATTATGTCGTGCCAAAATTGCATTTTGTAGTTCGGGAATAACAGTATTTTCATATCCTATGATACCTGGGAAGACAGGTTGCTGTTTTTGCAACGCTGCAATCAGATTTTTTCGTAGCTCATCTTTTATACTCTGCCGTTGGTACCCACTTTCTTTAAGGTCTCCTAAGGTTTTGATTTTTTTTAGGTGCTCTGGAAGCATTCTACTTGTAGAGTTTTGAAATCAATAAAAGTAAAAACAACTTATCGTACATTTCTTTTCCTATTTCGAACAAAATCTTGAAAAATATAATTACCCAAACCACTTGGAGAGCTATAAAAAGCGCGCCCACGATTAGTTTCTGTAAATTCTTCTACAAATTTTTGTAGGTAAGGGTCTTTAGCAATCATAAAAGTAGTGATAGGAATGCCCAAGCGGCGAGCATAAGCAGCTAAATTAAGGACTTTATTAACAATTTTCCTATCTAGCCCAAAACTGTTTTTGTAATAGTGATTACCCTCTTTAAGGCAAGTGGGCTTTCCATCCGTGATCATAAAAATTTGTTTATTATGAGTTTTCCTTCTCCTTAAAATATCGAGTGCAAGTTCTAGGCCGGCAACTGTATTAGTATGGTAAGGACCTGCTTGAAGATAAGGTAAATCTTTTAATTCTATAGGCCAGGCTTCATTACCAAAAGCTAAGATATCGAGATTATCCTTAGGGTACTTTCGCATAATTAGCTCCGCTAAAGCCATTGCCACCATTTTGGCAGGTGTAATCCGATCTTCTCCATACAAAATCATAGAATGGGAAACGTCTATCATTAATACTGTAGAGGTAGTTACCTTAGCCTCTGTATCGATTACCTCTAAGTCTTGCGTATCAAGAAAAAAATTATGAATACCATGGTTAATCTGGGCATTTTTAATTGATTCCGTAAATTGTATTTGTTCGAGGGGATCTCCAAAAACGTACGGACGGTTACAGCCGCTAGGCTCTTCGCTTTGTCCACTATAAGGGGTAAGGTGGTTGCCCTTAGCAGAGCGTTTTAATTTACCAAAAATTTCCTCTAGGGCTTCTTCTCGGATTGTTTTTTCAAATTTAGGAGTAAGGGTAAAAAGTAGTATTTGTTCATTGTTGGAGATATTTTTAATATATCCTTTTTTCTCTAAATCTTCTATGAAATCCCCAATGCCGTAGTTGTCATCTGTAAGTTTATATTCTCTATCTAGTTCGTTAAGCCAGCTAATTGCTTCTTGTACGTCTCCCGCTGTGTACAATAAAAGTTTACTAAATAGCTTTAAAAGAGTTTCAAAATTGGCTTTACTTTTCTGCCCTAAATCTTCGTATTGAAAGAAAACATGTCCTAGCATTGTTTAAGTAGTTAAAGAGAAATGAATAAAAATTATACCTTAAACATAAATTAAACTTGAAAAAGTGCTTACTAATAGAAAAGTAAACCAATATATTACAATTTTTTTACAATCCTAAAATGAGAATATGATTTTGAATTAGTTATGGATTGTAAGGATAGTAAGATTTATGATTAATTATTAATAGCTATTTGCATAAACTAAAAGTACTAATCAATAGTTAGAATAAAAAAATGAAAATTTTGCTAGTTTTCTGCTTGTAGATTAATTAAAACTTAATTTTATTCCAATTAGGATCATCACCTGCATAGCTAGCTCGATGTTGCCAAACGAGTTTACCTTCGTAGAATAAAAAAGTGCCCGAAAGAAGGGTTATATCACTGTTATCAATAATTTGATTTTTGTACTTATTTAATAATAAGCGAATTCCTTTAAGTAGCATGAGAAAATTAGATGGATTAAAATAATCGACACGTTTAATTTGAAATATTTTATAAAGAGCTAGTTTGGTGTCTGAAATATGGCGGGCTCCGGGGAAGTGTTCGGCGAAAAATTTTTCTGCTACATCCAAATTGCTTTGATGGATAAAATAAATAGTAGGTAATTGAGGGTAGTTTTGCTTTAATTTATAGAGCTCATCTACAGAGTGTTTGCAAAACATGCAGCCTAAGTGTCTTAAAAAATGGAGTATTAGCATTTTCTCACTATGAATGAGCTCTTTTAGGTTATTAGAAGGGAGCCCTACTCCTATCAAGGGGTCAGAATAATTTTCTATCTTGCTAAGAAGATCGTTCATATGTGAGTAAAATAGATTTAAATTTATAATAGGGTATCATAAGCAATCTTGTTTTTTTGAGGATAATCAAGGGTATAATGCAATCCTCTGCTTTCTTTCCGAATTTTAGCACATTTAATAATTAAGTAAGCACAAGCAATAATATTTCTTAGTTCTCCTAATTCTTGGCTTACTTTGGTACGCTGGTAAAATTCTTCTGTTTCTTGGTAAATTAAAGAAATTCTTCGTTCGGCTCTTTCTAGGCGAGCATTTGTTCTTACAATGCCTACATAGTTACTCATAATTTGTTGAACTTCTTTGAAATTATGAGAAATCAATATCCATTCTTCTGTGTTAACAGTATTTTGGTCGTTCCAATCTGGTACTTCATAAAGGAAGGAATAGTTTTGGAAGACGCTTTGGCTATGTAAGAACGCTCTTTTAGCAAATACAAGTGCTTCTAGTAGGGAGTTAGAAGCAAGTCGGTTAGCTCCATGTAAGCCTGTATGGCTGCATTCACCAATGGCATACAAACGTTGTATAGAGGACCTACCATGACTATCTACCTCAATGCCTCCACATTGGTAATGGGCAGCTGGAACAATAGGAATGAGGTCCTTTTTCATATCTAGTCCTTTTTGTAAGCATTTATTATAAATGGTGGGAAAATGATGCATAAGTTCTTGTTCGTCGATATTTCTGGCATCTAAGTAAACGTAGGGGTAGCCCGATATTTTCATTTCACTATCAATAGCTCGGGCAACGATGTCGCGCGGTGCAAGCTCTGCGCGTTCATCATACTTGGGCATGAAGCGCTTGTGAGAGTATGGAGAAAGCAACAAAGCCCCTGCCCCACGTAAAGCTTCTGTGAGTAGGAAGGCAGGGCTTACCCCTGGCTCATATAAAGCCGTAGGATGAAATTGATAAAATTCCATGTTTGCAATTCTTCCTTTGGCGCGTAATACCATAGCTGGACCATCACCGGTAGCAATAGGAGGATTGGTAGTACTGGCATATACATTCCCTGCGCCTCCAGAGGCTAAAACGGTGATTTTAGATAAAATAGTAATTATACTATTCTTGGTTTTATCTAGTGCATAAACGCCGTAGCAGGTGATATTAGGGTGTCCGCGATTAACATAAACCCCTAAATGATGCTGCGTGATGAGGTCAATTGCAAAAAGCTGTGTTTTTATAAGAATATTAGGGTGATTTTTTACAGCCGCTATTAAGGTACGGGCAATTTCCATACCCGTGGCATCCTTATTATGTAGAATACGGTTGGTGGAGTGCCCACCTTCTCTTCCTAGGGCGAGGCTTCCGTCAGAAAGGCGGTCAAATTCTGCTCCTAATTCCATTAACTGGCGAATACAGGCGGGTCCTTCGGTTACTACAAGGCGTACAATCTCTTCTTTGCATAAGCCGTCTCCTGCGATAAGAGTATCTTGTATATGTTTTTCAAAACTATCATCGGAAGCAAAAACGCCTGCAATTCCTCCCTGAGCATACCAAGTATTACTTTCTTCTAATTCTGCTTTGGTAATAAGGATAACTTTACCCACAGAAGCCGCCTGTAGGGCAAAAAAAAGACCTGCTACTCCGGAGCCAATTACCAAAAAATCAGTATATAGACGCTGTTTATTTTCATTATCCATAGCCGATAAAATTGGAAATACAG
>JANWXU010000176.1 GCA_025057395.1 Bacteroidia bacterium
AAATTCGGGTGAGTTGACCCCTTTTTCAAGAATTACCTTTCGAATTGAATCTGTAAAAATATCTTTCACACCATCGCCTGTAAGGCGATAAACTTTTACTTGCGAACTATCTCCCTTTTCCAGCACTTTAATTACACATACATTTTTTCCTTTGCCGACTCCCCAGCCTCTAGGCATCAAGCGCTCACTATTCTCATTCTGCTGTGCTACTAGAGAAATATGAGTACCTAAAAAAGCAAGCATAATAAATTTTAGCAATCCACTCTGTTTCATAGTTTATTTTTATTAATTATGCCTCATAATTGAATTTCAGGAACAAAACTAATTAAGACCAAAATGCAAAAGAGTTAAATGCTTCTTAAGAAATGTTAAAATATGTTAATAAAAATACCTTATCCTTTTTATTTGTTGTATTTTCGTATAAAAGTAAAAAATAAAACCCATCTGCTAAGCCTAGAATGACAAGCTATTTTAAGCTAAAGGTTATTATTATATTCGTAATTTTTGCTCTAATAGGACTTATAACAATTCAATTCCATTGGCTTTACCGAGCATGGGAGCTGCAAAAACAAGAATTTTGCAGGCAGGTATACATGAGTCTCAACCATGCTATACTACAAATTCAAAAAATAGAAGCACAAAAATATCTCCAGCTTGAAAAATTAGAAGAATGCCGCAACCACTGCTGCTTACAAAAAATACCCCTTACTTCGCCTACCGATAGCAGCATCAACGCCCCCCAGAATAAAATAAAAAAAGTAGAATTTTTACAAAAATCAGCCTCTCCCTTCTCGCCCTTTCCCTCCATATCTCTAGAAAAAATAAAAGCTTCCACTACAGGCTCTACCGCCCTCCTTTTATCCAACCTTTCCTTGGACTCTTCATCGCTCCTTAAACATTTTTCTTTTCACAACCATTTTCAAAAAACAGTTAATATTTTTTCTCAAGATAGCCTTCGCCGCGAATTAACTTTTGAAGATACTGCACAGCATTTTGCCCCCCCACTTAAGAAAAGAAAACAGTACGCTTCTATTTTCATTTTACCAAGTTTGCCCAATTCTAAGCCTTCTAAAGTAGGCTATTTTTATTATTTATCCAAAGACTCGCTAAATGCAGAAAGTGTACTTTGCCGCACCGAACAAATACTTATTGAAAAAGCTCTATATCGAGCTGAAAAACTACTAAACCAAGCTACACAAGAAAAATTTACTCCTACACAAATTACTACCTCAAATAAAAATTCTTCCAATTCTAGCCTAAACTTACCTTTTCAAAGAGAAAAAATAGATAGTTTATCGTTTGTTTCCAATAATTTGCCCCCCTTACCGATTGTAAAAAATGCTAATCCAACATTTTCTGTCAACTCTTTTAAGGCTTCCCCCTCGATACATCATAGTAATTATTCCCTCTCCAGCTCTATTATTACAGACTCCATAGCTCTTGATAGCATCTTACGTAAAACTTTTGAAAATCATGGTATTAAACAAGCTTTTGAATTTCAAATCCAAAAAAAAGATTCTCTACCAGCAACCCCTCTACAAAGCCAGCTTTGTAAGCTTCACTGTAACAAAACTTTAGAAAATACACTGCCCGCCTGTAATCAGGAAGAAGCCGGGACCTTTAGGGTACAAATCTTGCCAGATATTAAAGGGAAAAATTCTGAATTACTTTTGGTAAAATTTCCCCAAACTGACAAACAAATTTTATTACAACTCATACCCGAACTAGCTCTAGCCTTAGTTTTTATCAGCATTTTAGGCTTCGCCTTTATTTACTATCTATTTTTTATCTTCCGCCAAAAGCGCCTTTCAGAAATGAAAAACGATTTTATTAATAACATGGCACACGAATTAAATACACCTATTACCACCATAGGAATTGTTACGGGTATCCTCAAGCAAAAGCAACAGGATATTACCTCTCAAGACCTAGCAAGATATACCCATATTATTGAGCAAGAAAACCAACGACTTGCAGAAAACGTAAAGCGCGTCTTGCAAATTGCAGAATTAGAAAAAAACCCGCTCTTTATTAATCTCCAACCTGTTAACATTCATGAACTTCTTTTAGAAGCAGCACAAAACATGCAATTTTATATTCAAGAGGCTGGAGGACAATTAATTCTTAAATTAGAGGCTCCTCCCACTATCATAGAAGCAGATAAAGTTCACTTGAGTAATTTATTGTTTAATTTAATAGATAACGCTATTAAATATTGTAATCAAAAGCCCCATATCATTATCTCTACTCACCTAACAAATAGCTTTTTCCAAATTATCATACAAGATAATGGCATTGGCATTCCTAAAACCGACATTGCGCATATATTTGATAAATTCTACCGAGTACCTACCGGGAATAGACATGATGTAAAGGGCTTTGGCTTAGGACTTGCTTACGTCAAGGCAATTGTAGAGGCACATAAAGGCAATATCACTGTAGAGAGCAAATTAGGCCAAGGAAGTATCTTCACCGTTAGTCTTCCAGTGCAACAAGCTTCTTCGATTAGCTACAGTAGTACAAAAGTTTTTAATTAAAAAATTAACATGGGAGGGAAATTATTACTAATTGAAGATGATTTTAATTTGGGCTTAACGCTTGCAGAGTATCTGCGCTTAAAGGGATACCAAGTAGAGCTAAAAAAAGATGGTAAAACAGGGTTGCATGCTGCTCAACAAGAAACTTTTGACTTGTGCTTATTAGATGTAATGCTTCCCCAAATGGATGGATTTGAACTAGCTAAATTGTTAAAAAAGATTCATCCTCAGTTACCGATTATATTTCTTACTGCCAAAGGAAAAATAGAAGATAAGAAAGAAGGTTTTACCTTAGGTGCGGATGATTATTTAACTAAACCATTTCACTTAGAAGAATTACATCTACGAATACAAGCCGTACTTAAAAGATATCATCCTTCCACTAATTTACATTATTCTTCAGAGGCCCCTCAAGTGTACAAAATCGGAAATATGCAATTCGACTACACTACCCGCCGCCTAATCTTAGACGAAAAAACTGAAAAACTTTCTACCAAAGAAGCCGACCTACTAAAATTACTCTGCACCTACGCTAATACACTCCTACCAAGAGAAGTAGCCCTAAAAACAATCTGGGGAGAAGATAGTTACTACCAAGCAAGAAGCATGGATGTATATATTACTAAATTGCGTAAACACCTGCAAGCTGTACCCGGCGTAGAAATTTTAAATATCCATGGCAGTGGATATAAACTCATATTACCCACTTCTGAATAAATTTATAATAAGGTTAATTAGCTTTAATTATTTTTTTTACAAAATATTCGTACATTTACTACATTTACATAAAATCTAGCATTCTTTATTTAATGTAGATTACTTACTTTGAGTTTACTAAAAATAGCACTTATTTTTGTGATAACTCTTATATAGCTCTAGAGGGAACAGCATATCTTTTCAGAAACCAAAATCCGTCTTGCCTTGAAAGAACTCTTAAAAGAATTGAATACTGCACAGCGGGAGGCTGTAATAAACACAGAAGGTCCTACTTTGATATTAGCAGGAGCAGGAAGCGGGAAAACACGAGTTTTAACCTACCGCATCGCTTATATTTTAAGCCAGCGTTTAGCAACCCCCTGGCAAATTTTGGCTTTAACCTTTACTAATAAAGCAGCTAGAGAAATGCAAGCTCGCATAGAAAATTTAATTGGCATTTCCGCCAAAAAACTCCAAATGGGGACTTTCCATTCTATCTTTTCAAGAATACTTCGAATTGAGGCTGCCCCCCTGGGATATAACAAAGATTTTTCTATCTACGATGAAGAAGATGCTACCAACGTAATTAAAAATATTATAAAAGAACTAAATATTGATGAAAAAAAATATTCTCCTAAAAGCATAAAGCACTTTATCTCAAACCAAAAAAATTACTTAATTAATGCTACCACTTTTAATGCCCACTATTTAGACGGAAGAGAGTTTACAGAAATTGTAGGTAAAGTATTTCGGCTCTACGAAATCCGCTGCAAAGAAGCTAACGCAATGGATTTTGACGACTTACTCGTAAACATGGCAATTTTACTGGAACAAAACCCTGTTTTATGCCAAAAATATCAAAACCAATTCAAATATATCCTAGTAGATGAGTACCAGGATACTAACCACGCCCAATATCGCATTCTTAAGCGGCTAGCAGCTCAGTATCAAAACCTCTGCGTAGTAGGAGACGATGCTCAGAGTATTTATTCTTTTAGGGGAGCCACCATAGAAAACATCTTAAGTTTCCAAAAAGATTATCCTAATGCTAAAGTATTTCGTTTAGAACAAAACTACCGGTCTACTAAAATTATTGTAGCAGCAGCTAACTACTTAATTAGTCATAACAAAAATCGACTAGAAAAAAACGTTTTTACCCAAAATGATACGGGTGAACTTATTAAATTAGTTATAGCAAACTCCGAAAGAGAAGAAGCAGACAAAATCGTAGATTGGCTAAGAGAGCAAAAAGCCCGCTATGGATATAAAAATGAAGACTTTGCTATCCTTTATAGAACTAATGCACAATCTCGCGTTATAGAAGATAGCCTACGCAATAAGGGTATTCCTTACCGAATTTTCGGAGGAATTTCTTTTTACCAAAGAAAAGAAGTAAAAGATTTAGTGGCTTATTTACGATTATCTGTTAATCCTTACGATGAGGAGGCCTTGCGCAGAGTGATTAATTATCCTGCAAGAGGAATTGGAGATAAAACCATTGAAAAGATTACCCTTCTGGCTCAAGAAAAGCAAATCCCTTTTTGGCAAGCCCTAAAAATGGCTGCCGCCGTAGGTAAGGGGAAAGCTTTAGTAGCCATACAATCTTTTATCATGTTAATTGAAAATTTTCAAAAAGTAGGGCAAACTACAGATGCCTACCAAGCTGTAGAATACATAGCTAAAAATTCGGGTATTTTACAAGACTTAAATGCAGATGCTACTCCTGAAGGAAGGTCACGATGGGAAAATGTACTCGAGGTAATTAATGCGGCCCATGAATTTGTAAAAAATAGTCAAAATCAAGAGCCTAGCTTAGCTAATTTTCTTAATGAAATTGCCCTTTATACAGATTTAGACAAGGAAGTTAAAGACAAAAATGTAGTTACTCTAATGACTATTCATGCCTCTAAAGGACTAGAATTTACAAGCGTATTCGTAACAGGGTTGGAAGAGAACTTGTTCCCTTCTAGCCAATCGGCTAAAGACATCTTAAGTATAGAAGAGGAGCGCCGCCTTTTTTATGTAGCTATCACACGAGCCCAAAAAAATCTTTGTTTATCTTATGCTCAAAATCGTTACCGCTTTGGAAAGCTAGAGCCCTCTCAGCCAAGTCGTTTCCTAAATGAAATAAAACAAGAATTTATTCAGTCTAGCTCCGTCGACTATAAAGAAAATTTTTTTCATCGCGCTCCTAGCTTTAATCAAAAAGAAATAAAAAAATTATCTCCTCTTTCTAATACTCCTAAAAATTCATTTTTCTCAGCTCCCTCCTCTAAAGATACCACAGAGCCATCGCCTACACTCTCAGCTCCCCAAGCTAGTAACTTCCCCGAGCAACTTACCCCAGGAACTCGAGTAATACACGCAAAATTTGGATACGGCGTTATTTTAGAAGTCGATAATAACGGAGAAAACGCAATAGCGCAAGTCGACTTTTACGCTAAAGGGAAAAAAACACTACTGTTAAAGTATGCTAATCTTCAAATAGTGCAATAACATGGCCCTTATATACACACTTTATGCCGCTTTCAACCATAAAAAATTTTTTCTAGTATATTTATTTTCTTTTGGTTCGTATTATTTATTAATATTGAGCACAAATTTGCACCACATATACAATAAAATATTTTCCTAGGTTTGTCTTTTTATACCACCTAAAAACTGCTATATAGATTTATGTAGATTAAATAAATAATTCACCATTCTTTATTTTATTCTTTCTAAACCACTAATAGCATTAATTAGAAATTAAACTTTTGCTTTTCTCAAAAGCTATTAATAAGGTAAGGTATACTTTTTTAATTGAATACATACATAAGCAAATTATTATTCATATTTTAGGACAAATCGCTATGAATTACCACAAGTCGAACACACCCCTTCGCCTAAGGGAATATGGTCGAAATATTCAGCTAATGGCTGAAATTATGATGCAGGAAACTGATCCGCAAAAAAAGGAACGCATGGCTCATGAAATCATTCGAATTATGGCTACCCTTGTTCCTGCTACTCGTGAAATGGCGGAATATAAAAAGAAACTATGGGACCATTTAAATCGGTTAGTAGACTACCAGATTGACATTCCAACGCCCTTTCCACTATCTCCGCCCCTACAAAGTAGAGAATACCAGCGTATTAGTTACAATAACCATACTACGCGCTTCAAGCAATATGGCAGAAATATTGAAATCATGGTGGAAAAAATTAGTGAAATAGAAGACCGCGCCCAACAAGCCAGGCTAGTACTTCAGCTACTTGTAATCATGAAACAAATTCTTCAGCAATACGGCCATAGTATTCCTAATGAGCAAACTATGCTAGAACAAATTTTTGAAATGTCGGGTAACAAACTCCATTTTACCCTAGAGGAGCTACAACCTTATGCTGCAGCTAGCCGTTCT
>JANWXU010000177.1 GCA_025057395.1 Bacteroidia bacterium
CTTTAACCTAATGTATTTTTATGAATTTATGGCAGATCAATATGTTACTTTTGCAACAGACTATCATGCGGAGGGGTTTCTATTCAATCGAATACCTGGCGTTCGATGGATAATTTCTAAATTGAAATGGAAAGAGGTTTTTACCTATCGCCTAGGGTATGGTACTCTCACAGAAGCTAACATAGCTATGAACGATATGCGCCAATTTGTACCCACAGACGTACTTAACCACGAAAAATTTTTGGAAGTAAAAGCACCCGATAGGCAGCCATATATGGAAGCAGGAGTAGGAATAGAAAATATTCTCAAGTTTATGCGTTTCGATTTAGTTTGGCGCCTCAATTACCACAATCCTGTTGCTCCCGAAAGGCTCCGTAATTTCTATTACAATTTTGGCTTTCGAGTATACGTAGGAATTGCCCTGTAACCCCAAAATTATTTGATACTAACTTAAACCTTTACTTAACTTTAACATTTTCACCCATCGTAGCTATCCAAACAGCTATCCAATAAAGTTAAATGTGTATATTTATAGGTACAAGTAGACAGTCTAAGATTCCTTTTTGAATGTAAAAAATGCTTGAAAGAAAATATTCAAAAATCTTAATCTATTTTTTTTTAAGTATTGTTGTTGGTTTAAGGGCGCAACTGGGACCACCACCCTGGCAATACGATGAGTCACAATTTATTTACCTTAGTTCAGGAGTAAAATATATTATTCTGGAACAGGGTAAAGGTCCTCTCCCTAAACTGGGAGAAATTCTAAAAATCCACTATATAGGAATGCTGAGTAATGGAAAAGTCTTCGACAACTCTTTTGAAAGGGGAACTCCTTTACAATTTAAATTAGGCGCCGCTGAAGTAATTCCTGGGTGGGAAGAAGTTTTTAAGTATTTACCTATCGGTAGCAAAGCAGTAATACATGTTCCGCCAGAGTTTGGATATGGTGATGAGGGAGTTCCTCCTACTATCCCACCCAAATCGACGCTGATTTTTTTCATAGAAGTATTAAGCAAACAAATGCCTTTTCAGCCGTATACCCACGATACTAAAAAACGTATCAAGAAAGAAAGCGGTTTAGAATATGCTATTATAGAGCAGGGAAATGGCACAGCCATAACCCCTTCATCAAAAGTAAGCCTACATTACAATGCTCGTTTATCTAATGGTGTTATCCTGGGTAACACCTTCGACAAGGGAGAACCTTTGGTAGTAATTATGGGTAAAAATCAATTATTCAAGGGGTGGGAAGAGGGACTCTCCTATCTAAAACAAGGAGATAAAGCTACCCTGATTATTCCTCCGCACTTAGGACCCGATGTAGGGACTAATATACCTAAAGAAGAAAGTATTATTATAGACTTAGAAATTTTGAGCGTAGAACCCTATGAACAGTTCAAACCTTATAAGTACGAACACCTTCCCTTTCAAGAATCTCCTAGCGGAGTTCCTTTCTACTTAGTAGAAAAGGGAAATGGTCCCTTGCCCAAAATAGGAGAATTTGTAAAGATGCACTACCATGGGGTTATAAGAAATAAGAATGGAGAAAGATTTTTTGATAGTACCTTTGAGCGGGGAAAGCCTGCCACTCTTCTTCTCGGAAACTCAGAAGCCCTTCGGGCATGGGAC
Source organism: Bacteroidia bacterium (assembly GCA_025057395.1). Classification (GTDB taxonomy): domain Bacteria; phylum Bacteroidota; class Bacteroidia; order J057; family JANWXU01; genus JANWXU01. The sequence goes on from JANWXU010000177.1 coordinate 1,630, forward strand.
GAAATTTTACCTCTTGTTCCCAAGGGCAGTAAAATAGTAATGACATTAACCCCCGAGAAAATAAGCCAAGAAAAAAACTTGCCCCCTATTATTGGTACAGATTCAATACTTATTTTTTATATATACCTACTTGAATAAACAGGACCTGCTTACGCAGGTCCTCTAAAATCTTTTAAGGTTGAGTGGGGAGCGGCTGTTCTTCTTCTTGAACCTTTTTCTTTCTCTTAGCTTTCTTCTTTTTAGTTGCTTTCTGGTCTTCACCTTCCGAAGAGGGTAGTACGTCTCCTTGGGAGCCTGCTTCAGAAGGTTTCACATATCCATCCTGGGGTTGCTCCGGTGAAGTTTCTCCAGTTTTGCTCCATAAAAAGCCTCCGCCAGCAATAATTCTAAAATAAATTCCGGAAAGAGAAGTTTGGGAAAGCTGCGCGTTAGGAATAGGATTCCCTTCATATTTCCACTCGCCCTTGCCTAAATTAAAAAAACCTCCAACTTCCCCCCCTAGCATAAGCCCCCCTTTTTTGTTTTTAAAGCCTCGAAAACCCAAGCCCAGTTCGATTACAGGTATAGAAGTAGTAAATTCCTTAAAGGAAGCAGTTCCTATTTTAGCTCCTGACTCACCCCCGAAAAAAATATCCTTCTGGCTATAATTGCTAAGCTTTAAATTACAGGAGCTAAAACCTACCCCCAGGTAGGGATAAAGCATCCAACGATATTTGTATTCCCAATCTTCTATTTCTGTATCGTAGGTATAGTGCGTTCGATTAAAAATAGCATAACCAACATTGCCACCAAAAATCTGAGACCGCAAACGTGCTTCACCAATTTCCCTCTCCTTAGTAGCCCCAATATTTTGATCATAACTATACCCCATAGCGCTAAACCCTACTAAAAACCTATTACCGATTAATACTCCCAAGTTGCCCCCATAAGCGCTCCCCCAATTACGTACAATAAAGCGCTCCTGAAGAGCCGAATTTTTAATTAGATCATCTTCCAAACCACCAAAAAAACCAAAGGTAGTGCCTGTATGTAGATAGCCAATGATGCCCAACTTACTTACCTCATGAGCAGGAGCAGGGGGTATAGTTTTTACAGCTACTTGTTTACCTTTACGTTTGCTTCCCACTTCAATCTCCTGCGCCTTGACTATAATTCCTTCATTACTAAGGATAATACATATAAAAAAAATTATCGCTATACTTAATTTCATTCCCTATGTTATTTTTTCTAGTTTTCACCTTAGCAAGCTTGGTACCAAATTTAGAAAATTGCTAACTAAAGCGCAAACAAAGTTCTAGAAATTCAAGAAAATAAAAGAAACCTATAAAAGCCAAGCCATATAACTAAAAAGGGCTGCCCTCAGGCAAGCCCCTTACAATTATTCGATAGATACTACTTATCTTTATTTTTTCATCAACTTTACTACCTGTGTAGTTTCACCTTGCTGCAATCGTATCCAATAAATACCAGTAGGTAGTGCACTTAAATCTAGCTCTATTTCGTTGTACCCTTCTTGTACTAGAATAGACTTCTCTAATAATAGGCGCCCTGTAACGTCTACTAAGTATATAGTGGCGGTTGCGTAGTTGGAAGCTGTAAAACTTAAATTAGAAGTACTTTGTGTAGGATTAGGATATATGCGAATACTTGATATCATGCTATTGCTATACTCTACCCTATTAGCAGGCGTAGTAAAAGTAATTGGGCTACTCCAGGAAGAAATATCTCCTATTGTAAATGAACAAAGAGTACAATTAGTACGTAGTCTAGCTACATAACGTCGCCCTGGTAGCAAACCGCTTATCGTAAAACTATTCCCTGGGTGCGGTACCAAAACTTGCTGCCATTCGCTAGGATCTGTTCCTTCTAGACCCCAGCTTAGAATATAGCATGTAGCACTAGAAGTAATCCAACTAATTACAGCGCTCTCTTGGGTAATGCTTGAAACACGAGCTTGTTGCGGAGCAGAACATCCTATTATTCGTGTTACCCCTACTTCCACTTCAGAAGCTTGTAAAGAAGCTCCACTAGCACATACGGGAATTACTCTAAAACTATAAGCTCTATTGGGTTGAAGACCTGTAATTGTGGTAGTAGTACTTGTAATACCCGTTACAACCCGTGGACTACTATTTCCTTCCTGATATTCAATAGTATAACTAGCAGCAGTAGGTACGGCCTCCCAGCTAATGGTAGCCGTTGTTTCGGTCATATTCAAAGCTAAGATCCTTGGACCTGGCTGAGGTTGTATATTTACTAAAATACTACTTACACAATTAGCAGCGTCCCGTACAAAAATTTGCTGTACTCCTGAAGGTAGACCTCTAAAAATGCCGCTAGTGTTGTTAAAGTTTACACCATCTATTGAGTAGACATAATTCCCACTTCCTCCCGTAGCTTCTACACGAACGCTTGCACCATTGCAATCCGCATTATTTTGTTCTACTATCCTAAGTTGGGGACCGCTGCCTACTATTACTTGCAAAGAACCTCTGCTTTGTGCACCACAATTACCAGCATCTGTAACGTCTATTAAATCAAATAAAGTGTTGCCATTCGCTGTTACAGGGTAAGCAAGCGTAGTAGTAGTAATGCCACTAAGCTCTGCAATTACACTCCCATTTGCTCGAATCTTGACTCCAAAAGGCGGTAACCCACTAAAACGCAAATTGAGAATTACATTATTAGGCGTGATACTACAAATAGTAGTGGTATTGCCTACAATTTCGCCAATTGCTCCACTACTAACCGCAACGTTCGCAAAAGCACGGTTAGTTGTACAGTTACCTACTATCGCAAATACTTCGTATACGCCCGATTGAACAGCACTGATATTAGGAATGTTTATTATAGCATTATTTGAACTATAACCCTGCGGGCCGCTCCAGAAATACTGAACATTCCCAGCATTTAGATTTGTGCTAAGAGTAAGAGTACTTCCTACGCAAGGAGTAGTATTTCCTAGAATTCTTAAACTATTCGCAGAGATAACGACTACCTCAGTTGTAGAAACAGGCGTAGTACAATTACCTGCAAAAGCTACTACACTGTATACTCCTGCAACAATTGGAGAAGGCAAAACAGGATTTCTCTGTGTACTGGTAAAACCATTTGGCCCACGCCATAAGTAACCCTCTGCGCCCTCTAGCGAAGAAACCTGAAGCTGTACCTGCTGTGTACGATTATCACACACAGGCCCTGTATTACTTGCAAGTAAGGGCAATGCAAATTCTCTTAAAGTCTCAATTCTTAAGCTATCATTAAGTTCACGAACACAACCTGCATTATCACGAACAGAACGCAAAACATACAACCGGGAATTACTAGGCGTAATAGAAGTCTTAAATACACCATCAATTAATTGGTCGTTATTAATACTCCAATTTTGAGCTACTCCATTTTCAGTGTAATCTATTATCCATCGTCCACTACCCCTCATTCTAATAGATAACTCCACTGCTTGCCCTGGGCATACCTGCAATGCACGACGTTCAAAACTGGCACTCGGAGCAGAACGCAGAATAGTAATAATACTCTTATTAATATCCGCTATGCACCCATGGGTGTCCTCAATTTTATTCAAAACTAGTCTTCCTTGAGCAGTCTTTGCAATAGGTAAATCTACATTTAGGGGTCCTACTTGCCTATTTTCACCTAAAATTACTTCTTGCTCCTCATTTGCGTAAGTATAACGTAAACGCCATGGACCTACACCTTGTAAAGTAAGAGGAAGCACCCAGGGCTTACCTTCACAAAGAACCATCGTATCTGCACTTACACTTGCATCTACAGGGGGATATATATTGTACACCACCTCAGTAGCATCGCCACTGAGAGAACGTATACAACTTGGAGACTCATCGGCATTACTAATTGAAATAAGTCGTATTCGGGTATTTGATCTTATAGCAGGCGTAGTGATAGAAAATACTCCATTTCCTCTTCCGTGCACTGTTTCGATAGTGTTTCCAGCAGCATACACTAGGCTCCAATTCTGGGAGGCTCCACGCACTTCAAGCTGTAGAGAAGCATTACTTCCACCACACACAATCGGATTAACAGAAGATAAAAGAATAGCATCGGGTAAAGAACCAACTTTAACCATTACACTTCCACTAGCCTGTGCAATACAACCATTTGCGTCTGTAACTCTTCTTAATACATAAGTAGTACTTACTAGCGGATTTACTGACCAAACAAAGGGGGTCTGATCCATTAATATTGTTTCAGGTAAACCATTTTTGAGTAACTCTACAGCCCACGGTCCATTCCCTGCTAGCCCGAATAAAAGATTAGCAGTATCACCCGGGCAAATAGCATCTCTTGTTGTACTTATGCGTACACTTGGCTGGTTCACTACAACATGCACCACAGCTGTATCGGAAACACATCCGTTAACACTCCAAACTAAACTATATAATCCACCGTGGCTAGGGGTAGCATTAGTAATAGTAACACTCGCTAAAGAACTTGTGAAACCATCAGGCCCTAACCAACTATATATAGCACCTGCATTTCTAGGGGCAGTTAGTTGTAATTCCTCGCCTGCACAAATAGGAGCATTGGTTCCTAATGTAGGTGTAGGAGGCGTAGGTCGAACTTCCACACGCAAGCTCTTCGGTTGAGAAGTACAACCTTGTAAAATCGCTACAGCACTATATATACCCTCATCATTTAGACTTAAATTTACTCTTTGTACGTTTCTACCTGTTGCAGCATAACCATTAGGACCTACCCACAAATAATTAGCTTCAGGTGTACCAATCGCAGTAAGCTCCAACGTTCTTCTACTACAAACTGGACTATTACTGCCTACTGAAAGCAAATTCGGAATAGGATTGATAGTGCCTGCAGCTACGGCTACATTTGAAGTGCAATTTCCAATAACGGCTACTACACTATACCCACCACTTTGCACACTAGATACATTATAAATAAGTGGATTTTGCTCGC
>JANWXU010000178.1 GCA_025057395.1 Bacteroidia bacterium
CTTCTAATCTTGGTAATCTTTTTAATCCTGGTTAATCCTGGTTCAAAGAATAATCCTAGTTAACCCTGGTTCGAACCGGGATTTACAGGATTAAAAAGATGGGCAGGATGAGGAGCGTGGAGGAGAAATCTTGCTAATCCTTAAAATCCTAGTTAATCCTGGTTCAAAAAATAATCCTGGTCAATCCTGGTTCTCAAGAACAGAAAAGGAACTTTAATAAAACCCAACTTTTAACTTTTATATCGTTTTGCCTACCAGTGCAGCTTTTACAGCTCGATCCATTATTGCCTGAGCAAAAGGTTTAGAATAATTTTCTAGCTTATCGATAGCAGCTTGAATTTTGTTTTTATCTTGCGTCTCCAAACTTTGCTCTAATTCCTTCATATACTGTAAAAATAACTCTTTTTGCTCGGCATCCGAAAATACAGAACTATGTTTTTGAATAAATTTATGAGCATGGTAGAGGATTTGCTGGGCATGATTGGTTATTTCTATAAGCATTCGCTCTTGTAAGTCAGATTGCGCATGTTGCAGAGAATCTAAAAGCATAGCCTCTAGCTGCTGCTCACTTAGCCCATACTTAGGCTCCACACAAATACTCTGCGAAACTCCACTCCTGAGCTCCGTAGCACTTACCTTGAGAATACCATCGGCATCTAAAGTAAAAGTAATTTCAACTTTGGGTAAGCCCGCAGGCATGGCAGGAATGCCTCGAAGCTCAAATTCTGCTAATTTGCGATTGTCTTTCACAAGTTCACGCTCACCTTGATATACACTAATACGCATATTTACCTGCCCATCTACCGAAGTAGTATACTGCCTCTTGGCTTGAATCGGAATACGGGTATTACGATGAATTAATACATCCATTAGCCCCCCCACCGTTTCAATACCCAAAGAAAGAGGCGTTACATCTAAAAGAAGCAAATCTTTACGCTTCCCTGCCAAAATATCTGCTTGCACAGCCGCCCCTAAGGCTACTACTAAATCAGGGTTGAGCTCATCATAAGGCTTCTTTTCAAAAAAGCGCGCAACCGCCCTTTTAATAATAGGCATGCGAGTAGAGCCCCCCACTAAAATAACTGCATCTAATTGGCTAGGTGTAAGAGAAGCATCTTTTAACGCATTTTGGCAGCAGGTAAAAGTACGAGCTACCCATGGAGCAATGATTTGCTCCAATTGCTCCTCATTTAAAGAAAGAGAATAAGTTTTTTCCTCAAAAGAGAATTCTCCTTGCCAAGTCTCTTGTTGAGTAAGGGCCGTTTTGGCAGCTTTAGCAAGAAGACGTAGCGTCTGCTCACTTTCTTTTTGAGCACTCAACTCTTGAAGCGGAATACCTAAATTTTGAAGCCAATAGCGAGCAATAGCATTATCAAAATCATCACCACCTAAAAAAGTATCACCATTAGTAGCCAATACATCAAAAACACCATTTACAATTCTTAAGATAGTAACATCAAAAGTGCCGCCTCCAAGGTCATAAACGGCTACTAATTTTTCACTACTCTCTGCACTTCCTAAACCATAAGCTAGGGCAGCAGCAGTAGGCTCATTGATAATGCGCAACACCTCTAAGCCCGCTATTTTGCCAGCATCTCGGGTAGCTTGGCGCTGCGCATCATTAAAATAAGCAGGAACTGTAATGACAGCTTTTTGTATAGTTTGCTTCAAGCGATGCTCGGCTCTTTGTTTTAGTTCCTTAAGAATAAGGGCTGAGATCTCGATAGGAGAATACGTCTTTCCTCTTATGTTTAATTGCACCAATTTTTCGGGGTCTTTTTCAGGTACAAGAGCAAAGCTATAAAAGTGGGGCATAGAAATAACATCTTGATACGATTTGCCCATTAGCCGCTTAATGGAGTAAACTGTATTCTGCGGATATTTTACTAAAAAAGGAAGCGCCTCTTCCCCTACCACTATATTGCCCCCTGGTGCAAAATATACTACTGAAGGAACGATTTCAGACTTATTATAATCGCTAATTGCTTCCGGCTTACCCTCTACCACTCTAGCAATAATGCTATTAGTAGTGCCTAAATCAATACCCACAATTATATTTTCTTCCTTGATGCGTCCGGTAGCAATATCTATAGGAATTCTGGGCATAAAAATCTATTTTATTTAGAAACATTCTAAACTACAAAAACCCAATGTACAATCATTTAGTTTCACTAGCAAACTTTAAATTGCACTAAAGTTAAGAAATTAATGTAAGAGTTAAGGAAAAAACAGTAACCCGTAAACATAAAACAGAAAACAAAACAGATGAGTATCCAGGAGCGGCGGGAAAGAGAAAGACAAAAAATCCAGGAAGCTATTCTTGATGCAGCATTACGATTATACCAAGAAGGGGGCTATGAAAATGTAACGATTCGCAAAATAGCCTCGGAAATTGAATATAGCCCCGCTACGCTGTACCTATATTATACCGATAAAGAAGCTATTTTTAATGCCCTGCGAGAAAAAGGCTTTTCTTTACTGCTTGAAGTGCAAAGTCGAGCTTACCAAAATCCTAATCCTCTGGAAAGACTAGAGCAAGCCGGCAAAAGTTACCTAGATTTTGCCATACAATATCCCACCTATTATGAAATTATGTTTATTCTTAAAAGGAAAAATACGTTTCCTACTTCAGCCACTTGTGAAACTAGCTCTTTTTCTAGCCCTACTTCCTATTCGCAGCTTGCCTTCGAGTTTTTGAAAAACACCGTTATCGCTTGCATGGAAGAAAAATTAATTCCTACAGCTAACCCTGAAGCAGTCTCTCTATTATATTGGGCTTGCGTACATGGCTTAGCCTCACTTTATATTCAAGGGCAATTAGGAATGTTTCCTTCTAACCTTGTGCAAAATTTCCTCTACCAAGCCTTCGATTATCTTAGCCATTTCGAGCTATAAAATTTCCTAATCGCAATATTTAACGGCTAGAAATAATTTTATAATTTTGATAAACATTGTTCATTATATATTCTTTGTTCATTATATGAAAAAAGCCTTTGTGTTTTTAATGTTTTTATTTCATGTACTTCATATACTAAATGCTCAAGAATATCGTCAAAATATACGAGGAGTAGTACGCGATATGGCTTCCAAAGCCCCTATAGCTGGCGCGGCCGTAGTATTACTAGATACAACAGAAAAGATAGGAGCATATACAGATGAGGAGGGCCAGTTTTTGCTCGAAAAAGTAAGGGTAGGACGAATAACGCTCCAAATTTCAATGATGGGATACGAAGATAAAATAATTCCTAATCTTTTATTAACTACTGGTAAGGAACTTATTATAAGTATTGAACTTAAAGAAAAAACCATTCACCTAGAGAAGATCGTAATTCTAGGGACTATCAATAAGAATGAAGCCGTTAATAGCCTTGCTATAGGCACAGCACGTAGCCTTTCTATGGAAGAAGCTAACCGCTTTGCAGGAAGCCTAGCTGACCCTACGCGCATGGTAGCTAACTTTGCAGGCGTAAATAATTTTGGAGATAGTCGAAATGATATTGTCATTCGAGGAAATTCGCCCCTAGGACTTATCTGGCGCTTAGAAGGGCTAGATGTGCCCAACCCCAATCATTTTGCTACCCAGGGTTCTAATGGAGGACCTATAAGCATTTTGAATAATAATTTACTTGCCAACTCGGATTTTTATACTGGTGCTTTTCCTGCAGAATATAGCAATGGTCTTTCGGGAGCTTTTGATATCCGGCTGCGTAATGGCAACCCCAATCGAAGGGAAATGACCCTTCAAATCGGTTTTAATGGCGTAGAAATCATGGCAGAAGGGCCTTTTTCTAAAAAATCTCAAGCTTCTTACCTTGTTAGCTACCGTTATTCTACACTGGATTTTTTTAACCTCTTAGGAATTACATTCGGAGACCTAGTAGGAATTCCTCGCTATCAGGACCTAAATTTTTTACTACACTTTCCTACTTCTAAAATAGGACAATTTCGACTTTTTGGGATGGGTGGCGTCAGCAACATAGATATCCTAGAAAGTAAGCTCAGCGAGAAGGAATGGCAAAATAACACTAAACTCAACTTTGCAGACCAAAGACTTAAAAACAGGACAGGCGTCTTAGGTATATCGCATACTTATTTTCTCACTAAAAAAACATACTTGAAAACTATCGTAGGATTTGCTGGAGTCTATCGGATATTAGATATGGATACTCTAGCTCCAACTATCGAAAGAAGAAAATATGATTTTTATCAAGAAAAATACGACGACAATAAAATTACTTTTACCTCGTCTATAAATCACAAATTCAATGCGCAACATCTTTTAAGGGCTGGTTATTTTGTGGAGCGAATTCAAGTTCAAATTCAAGATAGCGTTTTTATTAAAGAAAAAAATAAGTTTGAAAAATTACGTGATTACTCAGGTAGTTTAGGCTTGCTACGTTTGTACGGGCAATGGCAATGGGTAGCTACTGATAAATTAACATTCCATAGTGGAGGAGTAGCTCTTTATAAAACTCATAACCAGCGCTTTGCTATAGAGCCACGTATTTCCATTATTTATTCGTTTTCTCCTCAAAAAAAACTTAGTTTTTCTTATGGCTTACATCACCAAATACAGCCATACCCTATTTATTTTGCTATTGATTCTTTAGGAAAAATGCCTAATAAAAATTTAGGTTTTAGTCGAAGTCATCATTTTATTTTGAGCCACGACTGGTCTTTTCTGCAAGATTGGCGTCTAAAAGTAGATCTATATTATCAGCAGCTGGGTAATATTCCTGTAGATTCCTTGCCTAGTAGCTTTTCTATGCTCAACCAAGGCGCAGGTGTAGGATCATTTCCTGCAAGAGCCCCTTTGCATAATGCTGGCACAGGAAGAAATTATGGCATAGAGCTGACGCTAGAAAAATTTTTTAGCAAAAATTATTATGTACTTATCACGAGCTCTGTATTTGATTCACGCTACAAAGCCAGTAACCAAAAAGAATATAATACTCTTTTTAATAACCATTTTATTTTCAATATTTTAGCTGGAACAGAGTGGGCAGTGGGTAAAAAGAAAGCAAGTATAAAAGGGAATATGTTTTTTGCTGACTTCAAAATTACTACTGCTGGTGGTTTACGGTATACTCCTATAGATATAGAAGCTTCTCGAAGAGCTAATTATGCTGTATTTCGCCAGGATCTTGCCTTTAGCAGGCAACACCCTGCGTACTTTAGAGCAGATATCAAGGCGGGATATCGTTGGAACGCAAAAAGAATCTCCCAAGAATTATCTATTACTATTCAAAATGTAACTAACCATCAGAATATTTTATTTGAAACATTTAATCCTCGAAGTGGTGAAACTGTGTATTTTAACCAACTTGGCTTTTTTCCTGTAACTAATTATAGAGTTACGTTTTAAGAGTTGAGTTGAAAGAAAATATGCTTGCCAACCCCGGCAATTTACCCCACGAAACCATCATCGAACAAATTTTACACAATATCATCCAAGCACATCATCTTCACCCTGAACAAAAAAACAAATATATTACCCATTTGGAAATATTAGCTTTATTGCGTAATATGCAACCACTGGTCATTCAAAAACTTTATACTATGAGTCTTGAAATCGATATCCAAAAGGACTTGCGTTTTCAACAAGGACGCATCCAAGGACGAGAAGAAGGCCTACAACAAGGTCTACAACAAGGAAGAGAAGAAGGCGCTCTGCAGGAAAAAATTAACATCGCTAAAAAACTATTAGCACAAGGATTCGATATCCACTTCATCAGTCAAACCACCGAGCTCCCTGTTGAACAAATTCAAAGCCTCCTTAAATCCTAAGCCCCTTTCCCCCCTCATGACTCGCTTTGATACTACCATCAAGCAACTCTTCCGCCCTACTTTACCCTCCTTTGCCCAAAAAGCCTTCCAGCTCGATATCCAAACCTTCCAAGAACTTAATCCCGAACTCCCCACTACGCTCCAACGAAACCCCGACTTCCTAGCACACATTGAGCTTGCTAATCACCAAAACGCCCTGCTCCACGTCGAGTTCCAAGCACAAAATCATCCTCAAATCCACGCCCGTATGCTCGAATACCTGGCCCTGCTCTTCCGCAAATACACCCTCCCTATCTACCAATTCGTCCTTTACCTCGGAAACGAGCCCCTTACCATGCCCAACTCCCTCACCTTACCTAATTTACAATACCACTTCCCCATCCTAGATTTGCGCAACTTCTCCGCTCTAGATTTGCTCAACGCCCCTACCCTAGAAGAAAATCTCCTAGCCCTGCTTGCCAACCCCGGCAATTTACCCCACGAAACCATCATCGAACAAATTTTACACAACATCATCCAAGCACATCATCTTCACCCTGAACAAAAAAACAAATATATTACCCACTTGGAAATATTAGCTTTATTGCGTAATATGCAACCTCTGGTCATTCAAAAACTTTATACTATGAGTCTAGAAATCGATATCCAAAAAGACTTGCGTTTCCAACAAGGACGCAT
>JANWXU010000179.1 GCA_025057395.1 Bacteroidia bacterium
GTAGGACTACAGGCTTATTACTCGATTTTTTTGAAAAACCGATTCCACCGGATTCCAAAAATTCCACCTTCCATAGATAAAAAAACAAAGAGGGGCTTGCCTACTATATGATCTTCCGGTACTAACCCCCAGTAGCGACTATCTTGAGAATTATATCTATTATCTCCTGCCATGAAATAGTAGTTCATTTGAAAAGTATATTCTTTGGCTAATTTACCATCGATAAAAATTTTATCTCCCTTGATGCGAATATCTCTTTTTTCATAGGCTTGAATAGCTCTATAGTAGTAGGCTATATTAGAGGTGTCTAAGGGTATTGTTTGACCTTTCCGCGGAACGAGTAGTGGGCCAAAATTATTCCCATTTTTTCTTAGGTTTTTAAGGTAAGGAAAAGAGCGACCCCTTTCTGGAAAGCACATAGTAAAGTAGTCTTCATGAGGTAGCCCTGGAGCTTGGGTAATACTCACTACATTCGACCACTTTTTAAATTCTGGAATTAGACTTTTAGGCATATCAAAGCGGTAGAGATAGTTGGGTTCTATAGGGTACCAGTTATAATTATTAGAAGTAGGAGGGCGAAAGCCAAGTGGCGCTATCACTTTTTCATTAAAACCCTCTCCATTTGTCTTTACCAAGTATGCCAATTGCATATTAGGCGGGTTAAAAGCTTTTTTGCCATTGATGTAAAATTGATCTTTTTGCTCAGCGTCATCTTTAATTTCAAGCACGTCTCCTGGTATAGCTACACAGCGCTTGATATAATTTTCCTTCATACTAGGAATTGAAATAGGCCCTAATAAAGGATCGTTAGGATAAAGATCTTCAGCAGGGAAATTAAAAACTACTATATCGTTTCTTTGAATTTGAGTAATACCCGGCAAGCGTACATAAGGAAAGACAATCCATTCTAAAAAAGAGGGAATATGGGTACCTGGTATACGATTGTGCACAAAGGGTATACTCAAAGGGACCATAGGTAGGCGTGTACCATAATGAAACTTACTTACAAACAAGAAATCACCTACCATTAAAGAACGCTCCATTGAGCTTGTAGGGATTACAAATGCTTCAATAACAAAGGTCCTTATAATGAGAGCTGCTCCCCCTGCAAAAACAAATGCATCTAGCCATTCCCTCAGAATACTTTTTTTTTTCTTTGAGGCAGGCTGGGGTTTTTTAATAGAAAAAAAACTCTGGAAAAACTTTTTAAATTGTATTTTCATTTTGACCTCAGTGCGCCGTGACGAATCCGTGGCTCTTTTATATAATTTTAATAGTTATTAGCTAGCCAACGAGTGAAAAAATGAGTAAGAAATATAAGAAATAGAGGTACAAAATTAGGATTATTTTTCCTTTTCGAACATTTTTTCGGCACTTTCTTCATCTACTAGTTTTTCTTCTTCTACTTCTCTTTGTATTGCGGGTTCTTCTATAACTAGTTCTTGGCTTAAATCGTTAACTAGCTCGGCATGAAATTCTGCAGCTAATTTTTCTAGCTCGTTACTAATTTGGGCTTCTGCTGCCTCCTCCTCATTGTGCATAAGTTCTGGAATATTTTCGCAGCAAGCATCTCCGTAATCTCCCGAAATGGCAAAATCTTCTCCAATATTATAACCTGCTGCATTGAGAGCCTCTATTAATTTTTTGGTAGGGAGAGCTAAAGAATCATATTTGAGAATCATTTTTTTCTGTTTTCCATCGATGGTGTAGTCTTTTATCCCTTTAATGGTTTTTAAAACAGAATCTAAGCGAGTAAGGGGACAATTTTCACACGGTCCCTCAATTTCAAATTCTTGGGTAGCCGTATGACTTGTGCAGCCAATGTATAAAAACAGTATTCCCATGCCTACCTTTATCCAAAACTTGCTAATCGTTAGCTTACGGGCTATATTTTTTTTACTTTTTAGAAAAAATGTATTTTTCATGGTATTTTATTTAAAATAAACTATAGAAGGTAGTATAATTTGGATATTTTTTTATCAAAAAAAGCATTAATGCCTAAATATAAGTAATTTTTCATCAAAAATAACTTAGGACATAAAAAAATTAAATTTAATAGGACCGCTGTACAAGTAATTTGGTGCTATATAGGGTCTTATTTTTTTTATGAAGACGTAAGTAGTAGAGACCCTGAGGAAAATTTTTAATTTCCAGGCTTTGAAGAGCAGGTAAATGATATTGCTGATAGATGGTTTTACCGTGTACATCTAAAATTTGAAGTTCAACCTCAAAAGCGTAGTTTCTTAGGTCAAGAATTAAAAAATCATCAGTGGGATTAGGATAAATAAGTGGAGCGGAGGAACTTTCTATTGTTTCTTCTATATTAGCACTTTGGCATTGGTCAGGAGGTAATATATTTCGTACACAGAAAGCATGAATATAGGCCCAACGATTTTTGCCAGAGGTAATGTTATTTTCTGCTTGTAGTACTAACTGTGCAGCTTCAGGTAAGGTAATATTGCTTTCTAACATGTACATTGATTGCAAAACAATTTTGTTTGCTTCTTCTTCAGCAATCATTTCCATAGCATGGGCTAAAGCGCTAGCCCAAATAGTGCCTGGTATATAAATATTTTGCCTGGCAATTTCTGGGTAATAGACTTGCCGAGAATTGACTATTCTTCCGGGCCAAAATTCGTTATGTCCGTCCCATGTGTATATTTCTTGCCACCGAAAAGAGTCTATCTTTCTAGAATAAATTGCTGCCAAATAGTCTCCGTAACCCTCGTCGATACCTCTACGCTCAGCACCAATATTGGTGTTAGGAGCGGCGGAATAGGTTATGGCGTGCCCATATTCATGAATAATAACATCAGCATCTTCTGCATCGTCAACTCCGCCTGTACCAAAGATAATGAAAGAATCAGTACCCGAAGGAGTAAAATAAGAATTATCTTCTTGGCTACCCTGAGCATCTACCTTTATAGAATAATTCACCAAACTTCCATATCCTAGTTTTTCTAGATATCGATGAAATTGGTCGATATGGTAATATGCATTTACTTGTTCAAAGCCGGGGTGAGAGCGAGTAAAGAAAAATTGATTCCTGCTAGAAGTTACTGGCTCTATATTAGGAAATAGTAAGTTCACAATTTGTACATTAGGACCTATTAGAAAATAAGTACCATACTTATATTCGCAACCTTCTAATCTAACTAGTTCTCTTGCTGCATTCAAGTCTACATTATCTTGATCGTGGTTATCAGAAAAGTTGGTGTTGGGTTGATAATATTTTCTTTTTTTTGTTAGAGGGTCAGGCTTGTAGATATAAGCTTGTACTGTCGTTTCTGGGGGAGCACAATAATATGCAGAAAGTATTTCCTGGCGCAATATTTTACCTCCATTTGCATCAATAATTATTTCCCAGGCTTTGAGGGTAGAAATTTCGAGGACTGTGACTCTGTAAGCCGCTATAAGTTCTATTCCTTGAACAAAATAGCACGAATCCCAGTTTGTAATTTGATATTTACTAGGCGGTAATATGTTTTGAATAGTACTTTGAGCCGGAAGACCAAATGCTAAATGCTCCGTAGAAGTTATGCTGTAATTTTTTAGATTACTGATTGTACTTTGTACCTGAAATTCTAGGTTTAAATTTACCTTAATGGAAGCATCGTAAATTTTTTTGCCTTTATAAGTTTGTGCAAATCTTGCGTGTATACCCGCAGGGCTTTGTATAAGGGTATCGATTGTCAAATCGCCGGGTAAAAATTGCAAAAAAGGATACTGTTTTTTTATCCATTTTTGCAACTCAGGTAGAAAGGGCTGCGAAATAGGCTCTAAGTTAAAGCTTTGAAATTTGGATACTGAATTAACTGAATTAGGAGAAACATAAAAAGATTCTTGGCTCCATAAAAGGCAAGGAGTGCTAAGGATAAAAAATATGAGCGTAAACATTTAGCAGAAATGTTAGTTACTTTTCTAATATAGTAACTTTTAAAGTATACTTCTCTAGCATAGTCTGTATATTAAACCATTTTTCTTTCGGAATATCTAATAAAAAGTTGCAGTTTTCTTCAAAAGAAGAGTTAATTATTTCCACAGAATGCTGCCGAATTATGTTTTTTATAATACTCGCTTGGGCATAGGAACATTCGATTTTTACTCTTTGTTTTTCCTGCCATTCTACTAAGGTATTATTGCGAATAGCTTCTTGTGCGGCTGATTGGTAGGCATGAATTAGACCTGGTACACCCAGCTTGGTACCCCCAAAATAACGAATTACTACAAGTAATACATTGTTGAGTTTATATGCTTGGATTTGTCTAAGAATAGGGTTGCCTGCTGTGTGCGAGGGCTCCCCACCATCTGTACAATATTCTGTTTTATCTAGTTTGTAGGCATAGCAAATGTGCCGGGCATCAAAGTATTCTTTTCTAACTTGCCTTAAAATTTCGTCAATTTGGTATTTAGAACAAACGGGATATAGAAAAGAAATAAATTCTGAACCCTTTTCCTTATATAAGCCTTGGCTTTTTTGTGCTACAGTGTACACATCCAAGGAAATAATTTGAGTTTATTTGAAGGAATGAAATATAATAAAAAGTATACATTTAAAAATAAAAAAGTTGGGGGACTCAAGCGCTTAGCGCGAATCAACCCCAACCCTTGCTCTTTCTGATACAAAGCTACTAATAGAATTTTTTAGTATAAAATGGCAGTATCTGTATAGTAAAAATTATAACTTAAACTGCTTATTTTATAACCAGAGTGGAATAAGTTGCTAAAAGGGTTCATCCCACACGTAGCAAATTATGTATTCCTGTATAGTTAAATAATATACCCAAAGCTGAAAAGTATGAGTAGGCAAGTGTATTAAAGTTTGGATAGTTTCTTTTCCAAGCGTGGAAGGAAGCAAACTAAAATTTTTAGAAAAAGAAATTGAGAATGGAAAAGGACTTAGCAATTTATATATTGCTTCTTTAGCACACCAGGTTAAAAAATAAATAAATGTTTTTTGGTGCAGGTTTGCTTGTTCAAACCAGTCTTTTTCTTGAGCGCTCATAAAATAGCGAGTGGTATAGGGTTGGTAATTGCGCTTAAGAGATTCGATATCAATACCTACTTTGTAGGTAGAACTGTAAATAACCACACTTGCATTGCGCGTATGTGCTAGTGAAATAAAACCTAAAGGAGGTACTAAATAGGGCTTCCCCAAAGCATTCACTTTCACGATAAAAGGGGCAAGGTCACTAAGCAAAGTATGCAGACAAAGCCGAGCTTGATGCGACTGTTGCCTTCTTTGAAAATGAGTAATTTTTTGAAGGTATATATTTTCTTCATAAGCCAAAGTAGCTAGCGGCTTTATAAAAGAAGAATCTTCCTGCCACAAGCCTATTTTTAGGGTAGGGTTAGAAGTAAGTATAGGAGTGAATGCCAAAGTAAATGAATTATATACCTGCAGCTTTTACCTTGTATCCCATTTTTTGGAGTTCAATCTTTGCCCTTTCAAGAAAGTCTCCCTGTAATATAATTTTCCCATCTTTAACGCTACCTCCTACTCCGCATCGAATTTTTAATATTTTGCCCAGTTCTTCTAGGTCTTGGGTAGTACCCTGGAAATTATAAATTATGGTTGCTTTTTTTCCTCCTTTTAGCTTTTTATCTAGTGTGATGCGTAAGTCCTGTTTTTCTGGAGGTAAGGAGGGAGTAGAAATTGGTTGCTGTTGGGTTATTTCTTTGTAGTAGTCAGGGTTGGTGGAATATACTAAAGTTGAATCATTAAGCTTATTTTTCTTCTTTTTCATTGGTAAGTCTATTTAGTTTATTGTAACGCCAATAATCAGAATATCATCTGTTTGTTCATTTTCTCCTTTCCATTCTTGGATTTCTTTTTCTAGCAAAAACTTTGTATCTCTTTGTGGTTTTCCCTGGTGTTTCTTTAAAAAGTGTAAAAGTCTACGCTTAGAAAACTTTTTATTTAAGGGACCACCAAATTGATCTGTAATTCCATCAGAAAAAATATAAATTTCGTCACCCGGGTTTAATAGAATAGAGTGGCTTGTAAAAGTATAATTTTCGTGTTTTTCTTCAATAATTGAACTTCCTACTGCGTGGGAATTGCCTTTTATTTCCTGGATACAGTCATTTTGAATTAAATATAAAGAGCGATTGGCGCCGCTAAAGTTTAAGATTCGATGTGTAAGGTCATAGCTACAAAGGGCAATATCCATACTATCGGCACTGGGGCTTAGTTCGTTTTGCCTTAAGCGTTGAAGAATATTTAGGTGCAACTTATTAAGGATTTCAGAAGTATCTTGAATTTTATTTTCTACTATGAGAGTCTGTAGTAGATTAATTCCAAGTATTGAAAGCATTGCGCCTGGCACGCCATGCCCCGTACAGTCTACAACTGCCCAAAATAT
>JANWXU010000017.1:0-3650 GCA_025057395.1 Bacteroidia bacterium
CTTCTTTAAAAAACAGCCTATTGAAGTAATTGCTAAAAACTTTTGTTTTACTTTAACTCATATTTTCCAAAAATTAAGTAGACCATTTATAAAAAAACCTATTTTTGCTTTCGCTCCATATGTGTACCTTGATTTTCTTCTTTCAAAAATACTTAAAGGGAACCTCCATTATCACGCCCAAAATAAAATTCAAAAATTAGCACCTAGTTGCATATTTTATGTGTTAAGAAAAAAGTAAGGAGCTTGTTTAAACTAAAAATTTAGGCTACATGCCAGGCTTTTATAGTACAACATTTTACCTCTACTTTTTCCTACTCTTGATACTTCTCTGCTGCTCCTCCAAGCTTGATGACTATATTGAAGTAAATGGTAAATTAGAAGTAGAAGAGATTTGGGTACGAGCGCCTGTAAAAAGTAAGTTAAAGTACTTTATAGCTCTGCCGGGAGATACAATAAACGAAGGAAAAATTATTGCTCTACTAGATACTCTGCCTTTCCACCTACAAAAAAAAGAATTACAGGACCAACTTCAAAGATTTCTAGCTGTCTTTCCATCCTCAAAAAAGGTACACTCCATAACTACTCTTTTAGATAAAAATATTACCCCTGAAGAAATGGCTGTAACCGTAAAGCAACATCCAAAACAACAAATTGAATCATTGCTGTCAGAAATAGAATTATTGGAAGAAAAAATCAGAAATTGTTTTATTCATGCCCCCACCAAAGCAATTGTAATATACCATTTGGTAAAAGAGGGAGATACTGTAGCCATCAATCAGGCGTTAGCTAAACTATCTCCATTTTACTATATAATAGCCCGAGCCCATCTGACTCAAGAGCAAATTGCCTACGCAGAGGAGGGCAAAGTTATAGAGATAGAGTTACAAGAAACTCCGTTTCAAAATGTTAAATTATTAGGCAAAATTGAGAAAATAGAATCAGCTCTTAACTCAGTCCATTCAGGGCTATATAGCCTAAAAATAGTTGTTCCTAACCCTAAAAGACAACTTAAGGCAGGAATGAGGGTAAAAATAAGACTTACCGCACAAAACTATCCTAACATCAAAGTGCCTACCCTTGCTGATTAAATATAATCTACCTTATTCTGCGCCGGAGTCTTAACTCCTCTAAAGTAATAACTTCAATTTGCAGGGTAGAAAAATGACTTTTGATTTTATTTAGCACCTTTATTGCGAAGGGTAATCCATCAGGCTCAGGAATCAAAGCCATTTGATAGGCAAAGGGTATTCCAAAACGATAAACATGAAAGTGCTGCCCTGGTTTACCAATAATTTTGAGAGCTTCCTCAATAGCATAATTATTTTCAAACTTAAGTAGCCAACATTCATCCTGACCGGGTATGGGCCCCAAAAAGGACTCGTAGGTTATTGTATCAGCTACTACAAGGGGAGCAGTTTCATCAAAAATATTTTCATTCTCAAAAAATTTTCCTACAAATAATTTTTTGAGCTGTGTATTCAAAGCACTATGAACAAGAGGATGAGCATTTCTATATACCAAATAAAAAGTTTGAGATTTTTCTCTAACCTTGAGTCCGGGCAACAAGGAAGCAAGGCCTTGTATTTTGGCTCGTGAATCTTCTAACTCTTGTGGATTCTCAAAATATAATTCTAGCCTCCAGTGCTTTTTGTTCTTAGTAATTTCTAAGAAACTAGCATAAGTAAACTGCTCTAATTCAATTCCTCCAAAATGCTTATGTAAACCCGCTCGAAATTGGGCTACTTCCACACCCGTATTTCCAAACCAATAGATAACCGAAAAAGCAACAGTACTTTGCTCAGCAATAAGTTGACTTTCGGGCCAAGCTTGTAAGTATGAAAGAAGTTTTTCTGTATTATTAATTTGAATAGTAGGAAACTGTACCCAAAAAACTAATTTAGGATTTAACTTGGCATAAAAATAATTAGACCTTGCTTCCGCTAACCCTCCCAGCACTAGCCAAAAGCAAACCTTTAAAGTTAACACGCAAGTAAATACACGAATCATTTCAAATTTTAGGAGATTGTTTATATTTAAATTAAAACAATTACCTTAAAATTCCTAACTAGTAATTTTTATTTTTTATTGAACATAATTTTTTTGATACTTTCTGTACATTGGGATTGCACACTTGTACATTTTAATTTTAATAATATTGTTAAATAATCTTTTAGCCTAATTGCTGTAATAATGCCAAGAATAATCAGCAAAATTAGTATTAGTAGTGGTATAATATTTGAGTATTGTTTGTTACTGCAAGCAACACTCAAAAGCATGGTACCTAAACTTCTTTTAGTTTATATTTTTATTTTTGCTCTTAGGCTAAATGCTTTGACTCAAGTTAGTATAGAAGAAAGAGCTACCCAAATAGCTCAGCAACTACAAAAGCAATTGGATCTAAAAATTGAGCAAAAAACTTTAATCGAGCAAATTCTAGCCAGTAGCCTAAAAACAATTCAGCAAATTCGCGAAGAAAGGAAAAATAATCCACAACAAAAAGAAAGAGGTGTAATAATGCAAGAAATCCAGAATGCCAATAAACAAATAGAGGCTCTACTAGATAAGGAGCAAAGAAAAAAATTTGCCAGCTATAAGCAGGAAATCCGCGAGCACTTAAGGCAAAAATGGCAAGAAAAAAGAAAAGAACAAAACAAATAAAATAAAAAAGCAGGAGCTTACTCCTGCTTTTTTGTTATATACTTTTTTAATGCTGACGAAATGGGTCGTCTGTATTATTTACGGGCGCACCATTATTGGATTTAAAAGGGTCTGGTTTTACAGTGCATTTTAAATGCAATATAATAGTAGGGTTGGTAATATCATTAGTTTTTACTGTTATAGTTTTATGTTGGGGACCTTGCTTATAATGTGAATCAAAACTAGCTTCTATCTGCGAACTTTGACCAGGCTTAATCACTTTTTCTTTAGGCGCTGTGGCTGTACAGCCACACGATGCTTTTGCACTTTCAATAATAAGGTCGCTTTTACCTGTATTAGTAAACTTAAACGCATAGGTTAAATGTTGCCCTTCTAAAATTTCGCCACCGTCAAACTCTGTAACTTCAAAAGTAATCTTAGGGCTATTGGCAATTTCCTCCTGGGTATAGATTCTATGCCACGTACCAGTAATTTTTATAGAAACTTTCCTCTCTTCTTTTTCCTCCAAGGTATAAAAAGCTAACTCCTCCTCAAAATTTTCATTGGGCTTCCAGTTCGCTTGCTTGGACTTTTCACCATTGTATTTTATTAACAGAGTAGCTTCTTGTCCTTTTTTCAGCTGCGTCGCTTCGGGCTTAAGCTCAAAAGCAGGACTTGTTTGATATTTATCTAGAATTTTAATATTCTTCCTACCTACATTTTTAAGCTTAATACGCAGTTCTGTATTTTGGTCTGACTTCAGTAAACCTACATTAATTTCTCGCTTTTCTATAGCCAAGCTTCCAATAGTATCTACATAAACAGTATTATCTGCTGTTGATGTAATAGTACTATTTTTCGCTTGTACTTCCCCCTTTAATGTCAAAATAATCGGCTCTTTAGAGCCCTCGTAATTCACCACTACCGACTGGGCAAAGGGACCTTTTTTATTAGAAGCATTAAAAGAAACCAATATCTCTCCCTCTTTGCCGGGTTCAACTTCGGTTGCTGTC
>JANWXU010000017.1:3660-5714 GCA_025057395.1 Bacteroidia bacterium
TACTTAGCTTTATAGGTCGTTTACCTTTATTAACAAATACAAAATCATGTGAAATTGTGGCTCCCTCTACAATAGGACCTATATTAAATACCGTTTCTTTAAATTCTAACTGCGCTGCCAATGTTCCAGCAGAGTAAACAATACCCCAAAAAAGGCAAGCTAAAAAAATATATACCCTTTTCATCATGTATAATCGCTAGTTATATAATTTTACTTAAATATACGAACAAATTTAATGTAACTCAAGTAATAAAAAAGAGTTGTAAATTTTTACATCACATCAATCCGTAATTCATCTAATAATTAACTTCATTTGCCACTCTTGATTTTGAGAGCTTACTACAAGTAAATATATACCTGGCTCCAAATTTTGAGTCCAGTCAAATTTTATTTCAAATAACCCATGCTCATCAGAATTTTGTAGGGCTGGGATTTCTTGCATTAACAATCTTCTTCCACTTAAATCTTGCAAAGTTAATTTATAATTCTTTCCTCCTTTTAGCCCTCCTAATTGAAAGGCCCCACTATTGGGGTTAGGGTATAGTATTATTAGATTAGAATCTTGCTCACTGAAAACATTTAATCTAAAAGCACCGGTTCGAAAGTTAGCCGCTGCAAAGTCTGAAGAAATTTGCCCTGTATTTTCACGGCAGGAAGAACAATTAGTTTGGAGCGTTACGAAGTAGTCCGAATTCACCTGTAAATTACTCAAAGTGAAAGTAGTGTTAGGACTAGGTACCATAATACTTTGCATAACTTCATTAGTACCTGTACGCATATATTTAATAATATAACAAATCGCATTAGGTACGTGGCTCCAAAGCAAAGTAGCACTAGTAGCAGTAATATTAGTTACAGCTAGAGTACGAGGCTTCTCACAATTAGCTTGAATACAATTAGCTTGTACAGCTACCCTAGGAGATTCACAATTTCCTGTAGCTGCCGCCACCCAAAAAGTTGAACTTTGAGCTAAGGGCGGAGTTACTAATAGATAAGGAGCAGTTGTACTAGTAGCTACCAAATTACCCCCAAATTGAGCATCATATAAGCGCATTTCAGTACCAGGCACATTACCCATATTGGCTGTAAATATCACAGCATTAGCTGGTTGACACTGAAAAGTAACATCCCTTGCACTAGGCTCGGTAGGAACCCTTACCACTTGAACAAAAACTTCCACAGGGTCACTTTCACAACCCGAATTTTGATGTAAGCTTGTTACATAAAAAGTACTATTGGTAGTAACAGAAGTACTCAAAACAAAAGGCGCTTGGTTATCCGTAGCCAGTAGTTGGTTGGTAGTAGCATTATAGAGGCGAATTTCAGTACCCGAAGGACTTCCCATTCCTACCGTAAAACTCACGGTCTGAGCCCTACATATAACCATATTAGTATTCATTACTACAGGAACACCTGGCCGCTGAGATACAAACACCATTGCCTCTACAGCATTACTCGTACAACTGCCGCTACTAGCTACAATTTTATAGGTGCTATTATTATAAGTCATGGGAGAAACTAATAAGTAGGG
The DNA here is from genome assembly GCA_025057395.1 of Bacteroidia bacterium. Taxonomy (GTDB): domain Bacteria; phylum Bacteroidota; class Bacteroidia; order J057; family JANWXU01; genus JANWXU01. Next base: position 5,192 of record JANWXU010000017.1, read on the forward strand.
AGTAGTAGTAGCAATTTCTGTTTTTAATAGATTATTATAAGTATCATAAATACGAAGAGTTGTGCCGGCGGGAACGCTAATAGTAAAAGTAGCAGTACCTGCACCACATAAATTGATGGGATTAATAGGCTGTAGGACAGGAGTACTTAGTAGGGAGGCTGTTACCTGAACCGCCTGACTCAAACAAGCCCCATTACTTGCCACTATCCAATAAGTTGTAGTAGTGGTAATGAAAGGAGTGGTAAGAGTAGTAGGATAAACAGCCGTAGCCAAAGGCGCCCCTTGTAATAAAGAATTATTATACAAACGGTATTCCCATCCCTCATTATTTTCTGTTTCAACCGTAAAGGTAGCAATTCCAGGTTTACAAATAGAGATAGAAGCAACCGGGGGCATAGAAGGCTGTGGCAAAATGGTAGCTCTTACCTCTACGCGTTCACTTTCACAATTAGCATTAGCAGCACTCACAAAGAAACGAGTACTTGTGCTTATAGTAGGAGAAGTGAATAGAGCAGGATTATCA
>JANWXU010000017.1:5724-46671 GCA_025057395.1 Bacteroidia bacterium
CAAAATACCATTTTCATCATAAAAACGTAGCGTTGCTCCATTAGTAGAAGTAGAAACCGTAAAGGTAGTTCTGCCAGTACCGCAGCGCTGAACATTATTTACCACTGGCCTTGCAGGGGGCGCACTAACCGTTATACTAAAGGGCACCCTTGCAGAAGGCATGCAATTACCCTGCCTAGCTTCTAAATAAAATACAGAACTGGTAGTAATTAGTGGTGTTGTCAAGCTATAGGGGGGGGCTACAGCCTTATCTAAGGCAAAACCTCCGATAGGTTCCGCAAATAAACTCACTTCTGTACCTGATGGTACAGATACTGTGAAGGTAAGACGTTGAGCAGCGCAGAGGGTAAAAGGACCCACTGGAGGAATACTTAGTGCTTGTGTTACGGTAATACTAAAGGGTGTACGAGCACTACTACAAGCTCCGTTTTCTTGCTCTACATAGTAGGTAATATTAGTTACCACATTCAAACGAAGTTCATACGGATTTTGATTAACAGTTTGAATAGGTACGCCGCCGCTTGGCTGGGTATAAAGCTTTACAACCGCGCCACTACTTACACCATTTATGGGCACCGTCACTATACCCGCACAAGTTTGAATAGGCTCTATTTGTAAATTAGCAGGTCTATCAAAAATAGTTACCGAAACTTTTACTCTCGGGCTTTCACATTGCGTTAAAGTAGAGAAACTCGCTAAGTAATAATTAGCACTTACAGCCACAAAAGGAATTAAGAGCTCATAAGGAGCAACATTATCAGTAGCTATAATGTTTCCCCCTTGGGGAACATCATATAAGCGTACCTCTACATTAGGGGTAGCATTCATAGCAATAGAAAAACTAACACTTCCTGGCCCACAACGCTGTAAGTTCAGTGGAGAGCCGGGCATAGGTGGCGCCTCCACAACATTTGCACTGACGGTAACTCTATCTCCTACACACATTCCATTTACCGGCTCTAATTGAAACTGAGTAGTAGTGAAAATAGTATAAGGCGGCGAAAGCTCAAAGGGCGGAGTAGCATCTATTTGAATAGGGCCAGCATTCCCACTTACATATAAACGAACTTCTGAAACATTACTTCCTTGGGCAGTAAAAGTTACTGTGCCTGGACTGCACCGGCTTACAGAATTGGCTGTAATTACCGGCTTAGACTGAACATTTACTACTACCATGCTCCTTCTTACTGATTCGCACTGCCCAATAGCGCTAGCAATATAAAAAGTGGTGGTAGTAGTAATTATTGGCGTAGTGAGGGAATAAGGGAAATCAGAATCCAAATCCAAAATAACTCCTTGAGCTGCCTGACTATATAAACGAACTTCCACATTATTTTGCGGTGTGGTTATAGTAAGAATAGCCGAGCCACTACCACAAATTACTGATACGTTTCCTACTGCCGGTGCTTGGGGAGGTTCAGTAACTAGAACCTGTACAGGCACTCTAGGACTACTACAACCTGTAGCTGTATTTTGACTTTCAATATAAAAAATAGTATGAGTTGTAAGTACAGGAGTGGGAAGTTCAAAAATGGGAGTATTATCAGTAGCAATAGGAGTGCCTCCAACAGCTGCATCAAACAAAGTAATTTGTGTACCTGCAGGAGTACTCATTTGCGCAACTATTGTAGCTATATTACCTGCACAAATAGGTGCTACTCTTGCCGTTGGACTTCCGGGTACAGCACTTACTTCAGCCACCACCTCTACATTAGAACTCGAACACTGCATACCACGACTATAGGTTCGAATATAAAAAGTAGTAGTAGTAACTAAAAAGGGTGTCGATAATATAAAAGGCGGAGTAGCATCTACGCTTAATATGTTATTATTAATATCCAATAATTGTACTTCCGCTTCAGCACTACTTACTGTAAAATGTAGAGTACCTGCTCCGCAGCGAGATACTCTAGTAGTATTAGGAATAGGAACAGCAGGCGCATCATAAACTAATACTACTACCGCTGAACGAGTATTACTAGGACAGGTTATTGGTCCACTTTCTAAATAAAAAGTAGTGTTTACGAGCACTGGAGGGGTTATTAAATTATAGGGGGGGGCTACAGCTGCTTGTATAAAATCTCCCCCCGATTCTTGCGTATACATGCGCACTTCTGTACCATTCTCTACACTCATGGGAATGCTTAAAGTGAGCCTAGCCCCACGGCAAACAGTCTGCGTTCTTACAGTAGGAGGCGGGGGTGGCAAAAGTACTCTTGCTTCCACAGCAGTTCTAGGGCTACTACAATTTCCATTAAATGCTTCTACATAAAATAAAGTATGGGTACCAATGGGGGGAGAAGTTATTACCGAGATTCCATTACTAACACCGGCCGTAGCTACTGGCACCCCCTGCGTTGCGGTAGTAAATAGCCTCACTTGAGTCGCCTGTACCTGAGTCTGTACTGTAAAAGTTACACTTCCTACCCCACATCTCATTACGGGTTGCACCTGCGGATGAGTAAGAGTTACATCATAATGAATAATTACAGGCACTCGATCACTTTCGCAGTTACTAAAAAAGCTAGCTACATAAAAAGTAGTGGTGGTAGTAATAATCGGAGTTCGTAAAAGGTAGGGCACATCCATAGAGCTTGAAATAGGACTTCCACCCACAGGGTTTTCATACAAATAAAAACCTGTACCTTCGGGCCTACCCATTAGGGGAGTGAGTATAGCCACTGCGGAGCTACAAAGGGTAACGGAAGCCACCTTGGGTAAACCAGGTTTAGCACTCGGATTTAGCTGTACAAATACAGGGGTTCGACTAGTACTTGTACATCCTGTTTGAGTATTAATAGCCTCTACGTAAAAAGTAGTAGTAGTATTAATAGAGGGAGTATTCAAAACATAAGGAAAAGTAGTAGCCGAAGCAATAGGAGAGCCTCCCCGTGGAGTAACATATAAGCGCATTTCCGTGCCAGCAGGTATGCCCATGTTGGCAGTTAGAGTTACGGACCCATTCTGGCATAGCAAAAATTGATCTTGTAACACTGAGGGAGCTGCTGGTGGTATAGCCATCTCTATAGCAATTTGTCCTCTATCGCCCTCACAACCCGAAACTACGTCCGCAGCGGCTACGTAGTAAGTAATCGAGCTTGAAATGTACTGAGAGAAAGTATAAGGTGCTGAAAAAGCAGTAGAAATAGGAACACCCCCTATTGGAGTAGAATACAAATACATTCGATTGCCACTAGGAGTGCCCATATGAGCAGTAAAGGTGAAAATGCCAGGACTACAAAGAATAATTTGCTGATTGGCAGGCCTACCTGGTAAAGAATTAAAGCTAACTTCCACCTTAGTACGAGGGCTGGTACAACCTGTAGAAGGATCGCGAGCTTCTAAGTAGTAAGTACCATTAGCTAAAGGATTAGGCGGATTAATTTCATAGGGATAAGTAGCATCACTTCCTAAAACAGTTCCACCTACAGGTAAAGCATATAGCAATACAATTGTCCCGCTAGGAATATTAGCACTAAAAGTGGCAGTTATAGTAGCAGGAATACCACTGCAACGAATTACATTACTAGCTTGAGGAGCAGGTAGCGGCGGCTGCAAAATAACATTTACTACCGCTCGTTCACTTTCGCACCCACTAGTAACATCAATGCTACTAATGTAATACAAAGTAGAAGTAGCATTGAAGGGAGTTTGTAATACAGCATTGGTAGAAGTACTACGTGCAAAAGGCACTGTTGCTACAGGAGTTTCATATAGCCTTAATTCAGTACCTAAGGGTTGTACCATAGCCGCTGTAACAAAAGCATGACCTGCCTGGCAAATTGTTACATCTCTAGCTATTGGTTTACCTGGACGTTTTAGCATTTTTATTTGTATGGGTGCTCGCCCACTCTTACAGCCGCTTGCTAAAAGCACGTGTTCGGCATATAAAGTAGTGTCTCTATTCAAATTAGAAATGCGATAGTTGCAACTACGATGGCAATCACTTAAAGTAACTATAGGAGCACCCGCTGTAGAAACAGTATAAAGCTGGATGGATTCACCTGGTTGGGCAGTTATGGAAAAAGAAAAATCAGCGGGCCCACAGAAATTATAACTAAGCGGACCCGGCTCTGAGGGGGTAGGTAAAATCTTAACTACTACTGCAGTCCTTTGAGATTCACAACCCAATTCCGCTATACGACTAGCTAAGTAATAAGTAGTAGTGGTAGTAGACTCAAGGGTATATTCAAAGGGAGGCACATTATCTACTTGTAAGGGATCTCCACCCGTAGGAAATTGATATAAAGCAATAACATTACCTGCAGGCTGCCCCATTGTGGCTGTAATAGTTACAGCACCTGCTCCGCATCGCTCCCAAACTTGATGGGTAACCTGCGGCGCAGCTGGTAAACTATATACTACCACCCTTAAAGGCAAACGTACACTTTCACAAAATTCATTATAAGTAGCTAAATAAAAAGTAGTGGTCGTGGTAACAGGAATATCAGTGAATTCGTAAGGACCTTGGGGCAAATGAGCTAAAGGAACACCCCCACTAGGAACAGTATACAAGCGCATGCCTACTTGCTGGGGTTGAACTAAAGTTGCTGTTATGGTAATATTACCCGCACCACAGCGAGTAGGAGCGTTTGCCTGAGGACGCGCTGGCGTTGTACCCAATTGCAACCAAACTGGACGACGGGTAGCAGAAATACAGCCTGTTTGGGTATTGACCGCTTCTACGTAGTAAAAATTACTTGCTACCACATTATTAATAGGTAACTGGAACGGAGGAGTATCATCTTCTGCAATAGGAATACCCCCTACTGGCGAGCCATAAACTCGAACTTTCATAAAAGCAGGGTTAAAAAAGCTAACAGATAAAGTAGTGGAATTACGGCTACATAATACTATGGTGTCTGGAGTAGTAGGCAAAGGGGGCAAAGGATGAATAGTAGCCACCACAGGAATTCTCCGACTCTCACACTCCTTAGCTTCATTAAAAACAGAGGCGTAAAAAGTTGTGGTAGTAGTAATGTTATTAAGAACTAAAAAGTAGGGACTTACTCCTGTACGAGTTAAGTAACCTGTTGCTGCAGGAGAAGGATAAAGCCGAATTTCATTACCTGGTAAATCACCCATTTGGGCTGTAAAAGTTACAGCTCCAGCACCACATCTTTCTACATTTCCTATAATAGGCGGACTCACTTGATTAGGCTGTATAATCACAGGGGTTTTTGCACTTTCACAATTTCCATCAAAGGCTGTCGCATAGTAAGTAACAGGCCTTGTAATACCTGTAACACTAAAGTACCCCGGCACAGTAAGTGCCTCCCACAAGGGCTCAGAACTACTAGATTGGGTATACAAACGAAAAGCTTGCCCTGGTGGATTGCCAGGCAACACAGTAATATTAGCAGTATCGCTATTACAAATATGTATTCTTTGTATTATAGGCCTTCCTGGCAGTGGAATAATAGTACCCACAAAATCTTTACGAGCTTCACATCTAGTTTCTGTGTAGGCTACTTCCACTACATAGCTCGTAGTAGTAGTAATGCTAGGTGTAGTGAATATAGCAGGTAGTTGAGTAGTAGTTTGAATAGGAGCATTAAAGCCTGGCCATAAATACAGTCGCACTTCGGTGTCTGGAGTTGGGTTAGTAACAGTAACAGTTACAGTTACAACGCCAGGACCGCAGCGAGAAGCACTGACAGGATTTAGACTAAACACAGGCACCGGGCGAACAATTGCCGAAGCCTGTGTTCGCTGCTTGCTTTCACATCCCGTTTGAGGATTATAAGCAGTAAAAAAGTAAGTAGCTGTTTGAGTGACATTGGCAGTATAAGTATAAGCAGGAATATTATCAGTATGAATAAATTGAATACTTTCTGGCAGAGTATAAACCCTCAACACATTGCCCGGTGCAATCATAGTAGCAGTAAAAGTAACGGGTGTACTACCATTACCACAGGCCAAAACATTTTCTACTACTGGAGGAGTTACTGTTTCTATTCTAGCTACAATAGGTACTCTAGCAGAAGAACAATTTGAATTATTATATCCTGCCTCAATATAAAAAGTGGTATGGGTAGAAATTTCTGGAGTTCGAAGAATGTATGGCTGGGTAGAGTCTACTGCTACCGGTTCACCACCCGAAGAAACAGTATAAAGGCGAGCTACTGCTCCAGCAGGCTGATTCATCAGAACAGAAAAACTAAAACTACCTGGTTCACAAGCGCTTAAGTTTTGGGCACTGGGAACCGCAGGACGTAAACGAGCAATAGCTGTTACAGGCACTCTTGGTTCATTGCTTACACAATTACGATTAGCATCATAAGTTTCAATATAAAAAGTAGTAGTAGTGTTATTCTGAATTGTTGCTTGTAATAAATAATTCGGACCGTTAGAGGAAGTAGAAATAGGCATTCCCCCATATGGAGTCGAATAAAGTCTTAATTCTGTTCCTGGAACAATTCCCATACGCGCTGTAAAAGTAATAAGACCGCTAGTACCACAAGTTTCCACTTGCGAGCCTGTAGGAATGACTGGAGATGGCCCTGCTTGCGGATAGGCAATAACAGGTGTTCTTGTACTTGTACAACCATTCGAAGTAGCACTAGCTAAATAATAAGTAGTAGTGACTCCCACACTTGGTGCTTGAATTTCATAGGGTGGTGAATTTTTGATGGCAAAAGGCGTTCCTCCTGTAGGAGTAGTATACAGCCGAATTTCTGAACCCGCAGGATTATTCATTAGCGCAGTAAAAACAGGATTATGAGTACCACAGACATTCATAGCTGTAGGTGCAGCTGGAGCAGTTATAATTTGCACATTTACAGTATCTTTAATTGTAGGACAACCAGGAGCAACGGCTTCTACAATATAATCTCCTGCGGCAGGTAATAGCGCATTAGGCAGTTCAGGATTTTGTAGCGTAGAACTAAAACCATTAGGTCCTGACCAGTATAGCGTAGTACCTGGCTTAGCAGTAGCAGTTAAATTCAACTGTTCGCCTACACAAAGAGGACTATTGCTCATGGGAGAAGGCGGCAATGGTGGCTCACTAATAATTACATTCGTTGTATCATAAGTAGTGCCGCAGCCCGGAACAGTTACTGTCACTACATAAGTACCAGTGTGATCCGTAGTAGGACTAGGAATTACAGGATTACGAAGAGTAGAAGAAAATTGATTAGGTCCTACCCATTCATAAGTAGCGTCAGGATGTAAGTCAGTGCTTAAAAATAAGGTTTGGGGCTGATTAAGGCACAAAGGACCATTATTTGTAGGGTTAGGTATTGCTGGTGCATATACCTTCACTTGCGTAGTAGCTAAAATAGGATCACATCCTGGTACTACTACGGTAATTGTATAAACACCATTCGCTGCAGTAGTTACTCCGCCAATTTTAGGGTAAAGTAAAGTAGAATTAAAACCATTAGGACCCGTCCATTGATAAGTGGCGCCTGGAGAAGGTACAGCATTAAAACTTAAATCATTACCTACACAAACCGGACCAGAATTAGTAGGTGCCGGAAAAAGTGGGGGATTTACTACCTGTACATCAAAAGAGCCAGTAACGGGAGCACAGGCAGGTACCGAAACAGTCACAGAATAAGTACCCGAATGCGCAGTAGTAGCATTAGGAATACTGGGGTTTTGCAAAGTAGAACTGAAGTTATTAGGACCTGTCCAACTATAAGTAGCACCCGGCGTAGTTACGGCCTGCAAAAGAATAGTACCATTTTGGCACATGATAGCGGTTCCACTCGGATTAGGAGGATTAGGCGGCGCAAATATTTGAACTGTAGTTGTAGCCGAAATAGGATCACATTGCGGAACAGTAACAGTAATAGAATATACACCTGCATTAGCTACCGATACATTTGCAATGTTTGGGTTTTGAAGAGTAGAGGTAAAGCCATTAGGTCCTGTCCATTGGTAGGTAGCGTTAGGCGAAGCATTAGCACTTAAATTTAGTACCATACCTTCGCAAAGAGGACCATTGTTTTTGGGATCAGGGAAAATAGCAATATCATTAACAATAACATTTACTTGCCCCGTAACCGGCGCACAACCTGGCACAGTAACCACTACTTGATAAGTACCTGCATTGGCAGTACTTACTTGATGGATAGTAGGGTTACGAAGGGTTGAACTAAAAAAGTTAGGGCCCGACCAAGAATAGGTAGCATTAGGCGATAAAATAGCATCCAATTGTAGGGTTTGCCCTAAACATAATGGAGAATTGCTTGTGGGATTAGGCGGAGAAGGAGGCAGATTTACTTCTACTGTTGTAGAAGACTTAACGGGCGCACAAAAAGGTACGGTCACTGTAATTTCATAGATACCTGCATTAGCAGGAGTAGCATTAGCAATAATAGGATTTTGCAAAGTAGAGCTAAAAGCATTAGGACCTGTCCAAGAATAACTAGCCCCAGGAGTACCATTAGCAGTAAGCATAATGGGATCGCCTGCACAGACGGGTGAATTGCTAGTTACAGCAGGATTAACCGCCACATCATGGATAATTACTGTAGTTTGGGCAGTAACGGGTGCACACCCTGGAACTGTCACGGTTACAGAATAAGTACCCGCATGACTCAAATTGACACCGTAAATAGTGGGATTTCGAAGCGTAGAAGAAAAATTATTAGGTCCACTCCATGAGTAAGATGCACCTGGGGTAAAGGTAGCATCCAAATTTAGGGTCTGGTTTAAGCAGAGAGGACCATTATTTGTAGGGTTAGGTGGCAAAGGTGGATCATTTACTATAACAGTAGTTTGAGCCGTAATAGGGTTGCATTGCGGAACAGTAACAGTTAGAGTATAAACTCCAGAAGCTGCAGGCGTAGCTCCCCCAATGGTAGGAGTAAGCAGTGTAGAATTAAAACCATTAGGACCATTCCAATTATAAGAAGCTCCAGGCGAACCTGTGGCCGTTAAAGTAATATTATCACCCGTACAAACAGGACTATTCGAAGAAGGATTGGGGAAAATAGGAATATCATGTACTACCACAGTAGTTTGTCCCGTAGCGGGAGGACAACCCGGAACTGTAACGGTTACGGAGTATGTTCCTGCTTCTAAAGTAGTAACTGCATTAATCGACGGATTTTGTAAAGTAGAAGTAAAGTTATTGGGTCCTGTCCACTGGTAGGTAGCGCCAGGCGTACCTACTGCCATAAGATTCAACAATGCACCTGAGCATAAAGGCCCATTGTTACTAGGATTTGGCGGATTAGGAGGCGCATTTACTGTAACTGTGGTAATTGCGGTAATAGGATTACATTGTGGAACAGTAACTGTAATAGAATAATCGCCAGAAGCAGCAAGCGTTACACCACCAATGGTAGGATTTTGTAGGGTAGAACTAAATCCATTAGGACCTACCCATAAATAAGAAGCTCCAGGAGAACCCGTAGCTGATAAATTCAAATTTCCTCCTACACAAACTGGGGAATTAGACTGTGGAGCGGGAAAAACTGCAAAGTTATTAATAGTAACAGTAGTTTGGCCTGTTGCTGGTGGGCAGCCCGGTACTGTAACAGTTACAGAATAAGTACCTGCATTAGAAGGATTTACTGCTGGTATGGAAGGATTAGGTAGAGTAGAATTAAAAGACCCTGGACCCGACCAGCTATACGTAGCCCCTGGAGTAGTAGCAACAGTAAGTTGCAAAGTGGCCCCTGCACACAAAGGACCATTATTCGTAGGGTTAGGAGGATTGGGGGGATTATAAATTTCCACATTAATAGCAGCCGTTACAGGGTTACACTGTGGTACGCTTACCGCCACCACATAAGTTCCACTATAGGCAGTAGTAGCCCCCCCAATAGTGGGGTTTTGTAAAGTAGAAGAAAATCCATTAGGACCGGACCATAAATAAGTAGCGCCCGGTGTTGGCGTAATTTGCAAGTTTAAATTTTGCCCTGCGCAGATAGGAGAATTACTTTGTGGATTAGGAAAAACAGGAGTATTATTAATCTGTACCGTTGTTTGAGAATTTACGGGCGGACACCCCGGAACAGTAACAGTTAAAGAATAAGTGCCTCCATTATTAGGTCCTACAGCATGAATCGTAGGATTTTGCAAAGTAGAAGTAAACATATTAGGTCCTGTCCAGCTGTATGTAGCGCCGGGACCTGCATTGTTAGAAGTAAGTTGCAAGGTAGCGCCTGTACACAAAGGACCGTTATTACTTGCATTAGGGTTAGGTGGGTTATTTACTACTGCATATACAGTAGCAGAAACAGGATTACAATGAGGAACACTAACTATAACTGTGTAAGCACCTGTAGCAGCGGTAGTAGCTCCACCAATGGTTGGGTTAGGTAAAGTAGAGCCAAAACCATTAGGACCTGTCCATTGGTAAGTAGCATTAGGCGTAGTATTGATAGTAAAATTCAAATTTCCACCAGCACAAATAGGACTATTCACGGTAGGATTAGGAAATACAGGAGTGCTTAGTATCTGAACTGTTGTTTGACTCGTAACCGGCGCACAACCTGGTACCGTTACAGTGACCGAATATGTACCTGCATTAGCAGCTGTTACGGCATACAATACAGGATTTTGAAGTGTGGAAGAAAAGGCATTAGGTCCTGTCCAGGAATAAGTAGCATTCGGCCCTGCATTAGGCGTAGCCAAATTAAGAGTAGCCCCCGTACAAAGCGGACCATTATTTGTAGCCGTTGCAGCAGGGGGATTACTGATAATTACATTCGTAGTTACCTGAACAGGATTACATCCTGGTACACTTACCGTTAGGGTATAAAGTCCGGCATCGGCAGCTGTCACATTAGTAAAAGTTGGATTAAGAAGATTAGAATTAAGACCACTAGGACCTACCCATTGATAAGTAGCCCCGGGGGTAGCAGTAGCATTTAATACCAGGTTTTGATTAGCACAAAGAGGACCATTATTCGTAGGATTAGGAAAAATAGCAGGTCCTTTTACCGTAACAGTGGTAGTAGCAGTAACCGGATTGCAGCCTGGCACCGTAACAGTAAGAGTATATACCCCATCATTTGCTAGTGTAACAGGTTGAATAGTAGGGTTTAATAAAGTCGAAGTAAAACCATTAGGTCCAGACCAGGAATAAGTGGCATTCGGCCCTGCATTATTAGCCGTTAATTGAAGAGTACCTCCTACACAAAGCGGACCATTATTAGTGGGGTTAGGAACAGGTGGATTACTTACTGTAACATTATGAGTAGCACTAATAGGCTGGCACGGGGGCTTACTTACCGTAATGGTGTATGTGCCAGAGGCAGCAGCAGTAACAGCCCCAATTGTAGGATTAGCAAGCGTAGAACTAAAACCATTGGGACCTATCCAACTATAAGTAGCACCTGGAGTGGGAGTAATGGTAAACTGGAGAGTGGAACCTGCACAAAGAGGAGTATTACTAGTAGGTGCTGGAAAATTAGGTGTGGTAATCACTGAAACATGAGTAGTAGCAGTAACCGGGTTGCAGCCTGGAGCGGTTACTGTAACAGTATAGGTTCCAGCATTTAACTGAGTAGCTCCTTGAATAGTAGGATTTTGAACATTAGATTGGAAATTATTAGGTCCATTCCAAGTGTATGTAGCTCCTTGTACCGGAGCCGCTGTTAGTAGTAAATTATCACCTGCACAAATAGGTCCATTATTGCTAGGATTGATTACAGGACCAATTACTACTTGTACACTTCCTGTTACAGGAGGGCAAGGGGGCTTGGAAACTGTTATAGAATAAATACCCGCCCCGGCTGTTGTAATTTGAGAAATAGAAGGATTCTGCTGATTCGATACAAAGTTATTAGGACCTGTCCAAGAATAAGTAGCCCCCTGGGTACCTGTTGCCGTTAAGAAAAGAGTTCCTCCAGCACATACAGGACTATTACTTGTAGGAGCGGGAGGATTAGGCGGCGCAACCACCTGTACAGTAGTGGTAGCTGATACAGCGCCACAGCCAGGCACATTTACTGTAACCGTATACGTACCACTATTAGCTAGGGTAGCAGAAGGAATCACAGGATTTTGATTACCCGAAGTAAAGCCATTAGGTCCTTGCCACGAGTAAGTAACTCCTTGGGCATTGGGCGCATTTACATTAAGGTTAATTTGCTGCCCTACGCAAACAGGTCCATTATTCGTAGGGTTAGGATTAGCGGGTGCGTTTACTTGCAAGGAAGAAGTCCACACAAAAGGAATAAAACAGCCTTGCTTAAAAGCAATAAAAACATACGTACCCGAATGGTTGGGCTGTGCATTATTAAGTACTGGATTTTGCCCTGTAAGAATTACAGGCCCAATCCAGGTAGCAATAATTATAGGGTCATTTAATATATTTTGAGCACTAAAATACACTGTGCCCCCCTGGCAAACTGGACTTGGATTAATTAGAGGAATAAAAATAGGAGGAATACATAGTTGTGAGAATAACTTCTGATTGCTTATAAATATTAAAAATAAAAGAGCTAGTACTCTGGAGAAAAAATAAAGCTTATGAAGGAGTAGTCTTTTATTCATGCTACAAAATTTTAGTAAAAAAGATTAAAAGACCTAGAACTTTACTTAAATAAAAACTTTTTAAGCTAATAAAAAGAGCATTGATTAAAAAAATATTAACTTACCTTAATTAATTCTTATCAAACTACTGAAAAGCGACATTTATACATATACAAAAAAAATAAATTAAATGCCTAATCACTTGTTTAGGTTTAAAGTTTTAATATAACCAAAGCCTATAAATAACAAAACTTTTAGGCCTAAAATACAAAAAGGCTACCCCTATTGGGTAGCCTTAGTTAAGGCAATTCTTTTCTATTCAAACATAATTTTCGCCTTGAAGATTTGTTCACCTAGGCGCAGTTCTAGGATATAAATGCCTGGTGTATAGCGCTCTATTTGCACAGGAATTTGATTCAAGCCATGAACTATTGGGCTAGTATTCTCTAGGGCAACCCTACCTGTTAAATCAACAATACGAATATAAGCTTGCCCTTGCTGCGCAGCCTCTAATTGAAGTATAAAATTACCACGGCTGGGGTTAGGATAAACAGTAACATTATCAAAATTTTGCGTACTAAAAGTTTGTAATCTTGAAGGGAGGGTAGTGAAGTTACTTTCACTACTCCATACCGAAAGTATTCCACTACATTCTGCTTGAACCCTTACTAAATAACGAGTGTTAGGATCTAAACCACTAATAGTAAAGCTTGTCTGCAAGCCCGTACTAATAGTATTCCAAGCAGTACCTACGGCGTCTCTACGCCAAGAAATGCTATAACGTGTTGCACCTGGAACGGGAATCCAAGTTACTATTGCATTGTTAATAGCAGGCTGTATTTGAGTAATTGCAGGTGCTTGACAGCCCGAAAGCGTAGTGAAACGCACAGGATTAGAATACTCCGAGAAAATTCCACTCCCACAATTTGAACGTACCCTTGCCTCGTACTGCGTATTAGGCTGTAGATTAGATAAGGCAACACTTGTTGCATTTATAGGATTAGGTACTATATCAATCCAAGTTGTAGCATTTAATGGTTTGTAGCTTACTTCGTAACTTATAGCAGAACTTACAGCACTCCAACGAATAGTAGCTGTAGTAGCACTAATCAAGTCTACACTAACACTTCCTGGAACTGCACAAGTAGCTGCCTGCTGGCCAAGTACTATTGAAGCCGAAGAAGTACAACCGCTACCATCTCTATCATTCACTGTTATCGTATATACTCCTGTAGCGAGATTGGCATAGACTACACTTGTTGTTGAAGTTATTTGCTCATTGCCACCATTCAGGCGAACTCTATAAGGAGGAGTACCCCCTGTAATTGTTACAGCAATAGAGCCATCAGTGCATGTAGGACATGTAGTACCTGTTGCAGTGGCACTTACCAAAGCTCCTTGACTTACGTTAATGGTTACTGTTCGTTCAATAGCGCAGCCCAAAAGATTAGCAACCCTGACGGTATATGTAGTAGTAGTGCTAGGACTAGCTACAGGACTAGGAATTGTAGGATTGTTTAAGCCTGTAGTAGGTGTCCATGTGTATTTATCGCCTCCACTAGCATTGAGTTGTACAAGTGAGTTGGCACAAACCGTAACAGCCTCCGGCGTAACACGAATAGTCGAACCATAGAAAGGTATTACAGTTACGAAATCGCGGAAAGTACAGCCGGTCGTGGTATTAGTGACAGTTAGAGTATAAGTAGTTACTACTGTTGGATAAGCTAGCGGATTAGCTATTGTAGAATCACTAAGGCTAATGCCCGGACTCCAACGATAAATATTACCTCCTTGTGCTCTTAATTGAACAGGTATCCCTACAGCATCAATTGTATAACAAAGGGTATCTGGCAGGCCAGTATTAATTACACAGCCGGGAACTGTAAAGGCAGTGGTTGCAAAACCAGAGGTATCAACGCCTAGTGCACAAACAGTTCGTACGCGCGCCTGATATTGAGCATTCGGAGTTAAGCCTGTTAGTACTACGCGATTCTGTGCTACTATAGGAAGAGCTTCCCAGTTTGTTGTTCCACTGCGACGATACTCAAATAAATAGCCTACAGCATTTGGAATAGCTCTCCAAGTAGCTACTACACTAGCAGGATTACTAGTATTAACCAGCAACTCTGTAGGCGAAGGGCAAGTAGCTTGGCAAACTCTTGTAATAATAAGCTCTGGGGCAAAGCGTGTAGAAGTAAATTGAATGTTACTAGGCATATTGCTTCGCTGAGAGATATTAGGTGTGCCTACCACTGTATTAGTAGTAAGATTAGCAATTACTGTTGCAGGAGTTGCAGTATTACATCCATTCACATTCCCCTCTACATCGGTACGAATCACATATACGTCTGAGTTACCTTGTCCAAAGCTTCGTGTATTACCTGTAATAATAAATCCGTTATCTGTAGTTACAGATACATACCTAGCCTGATCTGCTAAATTACCACCATACGTACGAGAGAATAATAAATTACCGCTAAAATCAGTCTTTACAAGGTATACATCAGAATTGAAAGAAACACTTCCTCCCACTGCTACAAACCCATCTTGTGCCACATTTATACCATAAGCATAGTCAAAGGAAGCACCTCCGAAGGCACGTGCCCACTCAAGGTTACCCGCCGAATTAGTTTTTACCAAGTACATATCCGCATTACCCACGTTAAAGCTACGAGTTAAGCCTCCTACTAGGAAACCACCATCAGGAGCTTGCACAATCGAATATGCATCTTCTTGATTAGGTCCTCCAAAAGTTCTTGCCCACTGCACAACGCCCAGACTGTTAGTTTTAATTACTAACATATCATTGCTTCCTTGACCAAAGCTATTACTCATACCCGCGACAGCATACCCTCCATCCCTGGTAAGAACAACAGAAAAACCATAATCATCTTGTGCACCACCGTAAGCTTGTGCCCACTGCACATTACCCTGGGCATCAGTTTTCATTAGGAATAAATCTCGTTTCCCTATACCCGAGTTATTTACAGATCCTACTACTATATACCCGCCATCTCCAGTTTGCGCAACATCATAAGCTACACGCCAATCGGTCCCCCCGTAGGTTCTTTCCCATTGCTTATTACCCTGACCATCTATCTTTAGCAGGTAAATATATGTCTCTGTAGCACCAGTACTCGTAGAATGTCCTGCAATAATATACCCTCCATCGTTGGTAGGAATTATAGACCGAGCTTCATCACGGTTAGGTCCTCCATAAGTTCTATCCCAAACACGATTACCAAAAGCGTCTAACTTAACTACATAAACATCCCAATTGCCCGCACCAGCACTTATAGTATAACCTGCAACAATATATCCACCATCGGGTGTTTGACGAGTAGAAAAGCCTTCGTCCCAAGCATTACCGCCTATGGCTAACTGAAATACTGCGCCCGAAGGAGCTGCTGTTGGAAAAGCTACAGGGTTACTAAAGCTAGAATTACCTAAACCACCACAATTGCTGCGTACTTGAACTTCGTATACAGAGTTGGGAACAAGAGTAGTGAGCAAAATAGTAGTATCACTTACGTTAGCTACAGTTTGCCAATTAGCATCGCCTACTCGACGATACTGTACATCATAAGATATTGCTCTTGGAACGCGACGCCATGTAACTGTTGCTCTAGAACCCGAAATATTACTTACCACTACTCGAACAGGGGTGCTACAAGTTATATCTGTAGTAGTAAATTGAGTATTCACAAAGTCTGATACTGAAGCATTAGGTCTACAAATAGTACGAACTCTTACTCGATAAGTGGTATTAGGTTCTAAGCTTGCTATAGTATATTGAGTTGCAGCCTGAGTTGCTAAAAGCGACCAATTATCTGCTCCTTGCTTTCTTATCCAAATTTCATACAAACTAGCTCCTGCTACAGGGTTCCAGCTAACAAGTGCACTATTATCCGTCACCTGACTAACCGTAAGAGACTGTGGCCTTTCACAGTTAGTAATACCTGTAGTGACTGTGGTAGTAGTATATCCTGAAAAGGCAACTCCTACTTCGCAAACCGTGCGTACACGAATTGTATAATTAGTATTCGAGTTTAAGTCATTTATTACCACAGTGGTATTAGGAGCAGATACAAACAACCGCGTCCAATCGTTGGAACCTTGCGGAGCATACTCTACTTCATATCCTTCTGCATTAGCTACGGGTTGCCAAGTTACCCTTACACCAAAAGAAGTAACCTCAGAAGTAGAAACCTGGGTAGTAGGCGAGCAAGATTTGGTATCAAAAGAATTCAATATCCATGAAGAAAGTGCTACAGCTGGCTCACATATTACACGCACTCTTACATCATAGGTACGGTCAGGAGTTAGTCCACTAAGAGCTACTCTTGGCTGAGTAGTACGAATAGGTGAAGACCATTGCACTTGCGTTTGCAACTTATATTCTACCTCATACCCCTGCGCACCTACTACTGGCTCCCACCGAACTACAGCCCTTGACGCAGAAATACTATCTATTATTAAGAAATTTATAGCATCACACTCCTGCGTTGCAAAACGAGTGGTAGTAGGACTAGACGTAGCGTTAGCACATATAGAGCGCACTCTCACATCATATAGAGTTCCACCTAGCAAGTTAGTAATTACTACAGAAGTTCCAGTTGTAGGCGGTAAGGCCGTCCAATTCTGAGTAGATATAGGCTTGTATTCAACTTGGTAACTATTAGCTTCAGGAACAGGATTCCATTGCACTGTAGCTGTTGTAAAGCTGAGTGCACTAGCAACAACATTGCTCGGTGCTGGGCAGGTGCCACTGGGGCATTCTAGCGTCTGGAAACTAAATAAAGTGAAGCCTGAGAAATTTCCGTTCAAGCAAATAGCTTGAATTCTTACCTCATAAACAGTATTGCAAGCTAAGCCTGTTAGGGTCACAAGGGGAGATAGCACAGTGATTGGTGCCGACCAGGGACTTCCACTGCCCAATACTCGATACTCAACTCGATAACTTTGAGCCGTAGGCACTCCTGCCCATACCAAAATACCTCGCGTAGGAGTAACATCCACTAACCCAACATTTTCAGGATCTTGACAATCTCCTGCTCCCACACCTGGAGTACAAAACTGAGTAGTAGCAAAATTAGAATTCCCATTTGCACAAATAGCTCGAACCCTCACATCGTAGCACGTATTCGCTTGCAAGTTTCTTAGTTCAATACTTGTAGCTAAGGGTGGAACAGTAGTTAAGGTTATCCACTGGTTAGCTCCTCTTATAGAGTACTGCACTTCATAGCTTGCAGCATTAGAGCTAGCACTCCAAGATACTTGTGCTGCATTAGAAGTAATACTACTAACTACTACGTTAGTCGGCACCTCACAAAGAGTAGTCGTAGTAAAATTACCAGTTGTAAATGGCGAAGTGCTACCATCCGTACAAATCACTCGCACTCTTATTTCGTAAGGCGTACCTCCTGTCAGACCTGTAATTGTCACACTGGTAGCGGAAGTTGTTACTACGGTTATCCAAGTAGGAGCCCCCGCTACTCGATATTCTACTTGGTAACCCCTGGCTTGCGCTACAGGTGCCCATGAAATACTAGCCCTATTATTCTCAACTGCCGAAATATTTATGTTCGCAATAGGCGTACAGGGCTGGGTAAGAGTGAAATTAGTAGCAACCGGAATAGAAGAAACACCTGGTGCACAAATTGCCCTCACATATGCAACATAGCTCGCACCTGCTATTAAATTGTTGAATACTTGTGAAGTAGCAGGTGCATCTACAGTTGTAGTACTCACGGGAGTTAGCCCCCCTTGGGTTTCCTGACTAAGGCTTACTTCATAACGAATAGCTGTTACGGTGGGCAGCCACTCCACACGTGCCGAAGTATTACTTAAAACAGTTGCAACTACACTTGTAACCGGTTGGCAATCGCCTGGTGTAAATATTTGATAATTATAAATCGAACTTTCACCGTTAGCACAAATAGCCCTTACGCGCACTAAATACTCTGTAAAAGGAACTAACCCTGTAATTGTAATACTTGTCTGAGAAGTAGTACGGGTAATTAACCAATCCTGCCCCGAATTATTACTCAATTGCACCTCATAAGACTGGGCACCTCCTACTGCCCCCCAAGAAATAGTAGCTTCTGTATTATTCTGCGCAATTCGAATAGGCAACTGAATTACAGGATTCCCACATCTAGGATTAGCCGAGCTTAAGCTAAAGAAAGTAGTTACATAATTCGAAACGCCAAAACTACATATAGAGCGAACACGTACTAGATAATCACGATTAGTCTGCAAGCCAGCAATTGAAAAGCTAGTAACCGTGGTACTTCCTCTTGGAATCCAGGCTCCTCCTCCAATTACACGCGTATCCACTTCATATCGAATCGCTTCTGGAACTCCGTTCCAGCGTATCTGAACTGGTTCTGTAGTACTAGTTACAGTTGCCACTAAGTTTGTAGGATCAGGGCAGGGAGCAATAGGAGCAATGATACCCCGCGTATAATCAGAATTTAAACCGGGTCCACAAATTGCCCTTACTCGAAATGGGTAGTTATTCTCTGGAGCTAACCCTGTAACAGCAATACTTGTATCGGTAGTAGTACGGCTAATCCAATTGGCTGCATTTCCGGGTTCACCTTGTGCATAATCAAATTCATAGCGTAAAGCTCCCGGTACCCTGCGCCAAGTAATAATTGCCCCCGTTTGACTTTGGTCTACTATTACGCTAACTATTACAGGCTTAGGGCATTCTCCTTCACAAACTGCTTTCGTTGTAAAGGAAGCAAAAATATTAGGAGAAATAGACAACCCAGCCACGCATATTGTGCGTAAACGGACATCATAAGTAGTATTAATATCCAAATTAATAAGCGAGAAATTGTCTCCGTTTACTAACAGGGTAGGAGACCAATTCACATCATTTTGACGCTTAAATTCAAGCTCATAACCTACAGCCCCTTCTACTAAACGCCATTCTATTCTAGCACTATTACAAGTAACATTATTGGCTATTAAGAAATTAACCCCTTGGCAGTCCGGTGTAGTAAAGACCTCACTTGCAAAAGGAGAACGTAAGTTATTGGCACAAATTGTACGAATTTGTACTTCATACTCTGCTCCCCCTAATAAATTAGTTAGTAAATAACTGGTAGTACTAGCACCTATAGAAATAATGCTAGAAAAATTGCCGTTAGGTAGTAAGCGATATTGTAATTCATAACCTTGTGCACCAGTCACAGCCGACCAACGTACTTCTACTTCGGTATAACTTCTATTAATTACTGTTATAGAAGAGGGTGGTAAACATTGCTGGTTGCATAAGGTTGCCACACTAGTGCGAATCGGAAATGATAGCCCACCATCAAGGCAAATAGTTTGTACAGAAACTTCATATACACTGCAGGGCTGTAAGTTGGATACTGTAAAGGAAGTGGTATTCACTGTTACATATGTAGTATCGCCTGTACCCCCCTGCCGGAAATATCCAATTCGATACCCCGCTGAATTATTTACAGCATCCCAGCTTACCGTAAAACTTGTTTCAGTGAAAGCAGAAGTATTAATACTTACTACCGCGTCACAATTCTGGGTGGTAAAAGTTTGATATACCCATGGAGAAAATACTATTCCTGCTTCACAATTAACACGAACTCCTACCTCATAGCTAATAGCCGGCCTGAGACCGCCCAAGCGTACCCTTGTATTAGGAGCTGCAACATAAATAGTATCTATCCAATTTTGAGTATTATATTCTCTATAAATCACTTGATAACCTACAGCTCCTTCTACGGCATCCCAATTCACAAAAACAGAGTTGGAGGTAACATCAGTGAAGAATAAAAAGTTAATTGCTTCGCAAGTACGAGTTTCAAAAATTGTACTAATAGGAGTAGAAGTAATACCACCCGCACAACGAGTCGAAACCCTTACATCGTACCCCATAGAAGATACCAGGTTTGTTAGATTAACAGTAGTAGTAGGATGGTTTACAATGATTTGTTGCCACTGCGTACTTGCTTGCATTTTGTATTCTACCAAATAGGATATTGCGTTAGGTACAGGTGTCCAAGTAACAGTAGCAGAACGATAAGTAATTGCTATTACACTAATTTCACGCGGAGGTGGACAGTTAACCTGCTCTGCTGGAATAGTTACACTTCGTGTAGTCCGGCAATTATTAGCATCTCTTACTTCTACCGTGTAGTTACCCGGAGCTAAATTTCTAAATGTTACACTCCCTACCGAAGACTGACTGCTAGTACCCATCAGATAAATATAAGGCGGAGTCCCTCCTGTAGCTGTTGCCGTTATAGTACCATCATTTCCAATGCTTGGGGTTGCACTTAGGCTAAGAGTAGGCGTTGCATTTACTGTAACTTGACGTGTAGTAGAATAATTACAACCATTCAAACTACCCGAATAAGTAATGGTGTGAGTACCAGGACCAGCCACACTAGGAGAAAAAGTACTGCCTGAAATTCCTCTACCACTAAAAGAACCTCCTGCCGGCGTTCCTATTAGCCCACTACTTGCATCCGATGAACAATACACTTCACTTAGACCGCTAATCGAAGCCACAGGGTTATCTGTAACTGTAACTTGTAATGTACCACTAAATGGACAGTCATTAGCTACTCCGCTGTAAGAAATCGTATGAGTACCTACCCCTGCAAGCGCCGGATTAAAAGTATTACCCACCACTCCCGGCCCACTAAATACCCCTCCAGCTGGAATAGCCGTGAGGGTTGCTATAGGTGATGCTAAACAATAGGTTCCCGAAACACCACTGATGGTTGCCGCCAAATTAGAAGTCACACGAATATTCGCAGTTGTACTGTAAGGACAGCCATTTATTTCGCCCCTATAGGTAATTGAAAAAGTACCTATACCAGCATTTGCTGGATCAAATACATTTCCTACTACCCCATTACCCGAAAAAATACCACCTGCTGGCGTACCTACTAGCACTATCGGACTGCTACCCACGCAATATTGATTAGCTATCGGTCCATTAATCGTAGCAATTGTAGCTGTTGGAGCCTGTACTACTCTAATTGTGGCCGTAGTTGAATACGGACAACCATTTTGATCTTCACCACGATATGTAATAGTATGCGTTCCTATTCCGGCAAGCGCTGGGTTAAAAGTGTTTCCACTGACGCCACGTCCACTAAAAGTACCTCCTGCAGGAGTACCCACTAGTGTAATTACCTGTGAACTTGCGCAATATTCAACCGCTAAAGCTCCCTGAGTAGTAGCAATGGTAGGAGTTGGACCCGAAATTACGGTAATTGTTGTAGAAGTTGAATAATTGCAACCGTTGAAAATACCACTATATGTAATAGTATGCGTTCCTACTCCTGCAAGCTGGGGGTTAAATATATTTCCACTAATACCCGGACCGCTAAAAGTACCTCCTGACGGTGTACCAACGAGAGTAATAGGGCCTAAAGTTGCACAATATTGTGAAGGCAAAGGACCCGTAGTTGTAGCAATCGCCGCAGAAGGAGTACTTGTAATAGTTACATTAGCCGAAGTAGCGTAAGGACAACCATTCAAATCACCTGTATATGTAATGGTATAATTACCTGGTGTTAGATTAGACGGGAAAAATAGATTACCCACTACCGCAGGCCCTGCAAATGTACCCCCTGCAGGATTACCTACTAATGTAACTGGCGCCGAAGTATTGCAATATTGATTAGCCAGCGGACCATTTAAGGTAGCTATAGTGGCAGCAGGGTTATTTGTTACCGTAACTGTGGCAGTAGTAGAATACGGACAGCCATTAAATGTACCACTATAGGTAATAGCAAAGGTACCAATTCCTGCTACTGCAGGGTTAAAAGTATTTCCCGTTACTCCTCTTCCACTAAAAGTACCTCCTGCTGGCGTTCCTGCTAAAGTAATAGGTTGTGCACTTAAACAATACTGATTTGCTAAAGCTCCACTAGCGGTAGCAATAGTAGGTTGCGGTGCTCCAACAACATTAATAGTAGCACTCGTGGAATAAGCACACCCATTAAAAGTACCTGAATAAGTAACTATATACTGCCCTGGAGCAACATTTAGATTAAATGTATTTCCACTCACGCCTGTACCTGAAAAAGTGCCTCCTCCAGGTGTTCCTGTCAAAGTGAGAGTTCCTGCACTCGTGCAATACTGGGGCTGCAGCGGCCCATTTATCGTAGCAATTACTGGCTGTGGTGCTGCAGTAATATTTACTTGAGCACTTGTAGTATATGGACATCCGTCTATTGTACCACTATAAGTAATAGTGTAAACTCCAGGAGCTAAACCAGCAGGGTTAAAAGTATTAGCTGTAACTCCTGTACCACTAAAAGTACCTCCCGCTGGCGTTCCTACTAGCGTAATAGGATTAGAAGTGTTGCAATAGGTAGGCAATAGTGAACCGCCGAGGGTAGAAATACTAGCTACCGGTGAAGTAACTACCGTTATATTTGCCGTAGTAGAGAAATTACAACCGCTAATATTACCACTATATGTGATTGTATGAGTACCTAAGCCTGCTAATGCTGGATTAAAAGTATTAGTTCCTGTAATTCCTCTTCCACTAAATATTCCTCCTGCGGGTGTTCCTACTAAGGTAAAAGGTGAAGTATTCAAACAAACTTGATTCGGCAAAGCCCCTAATGTTGTACCTATACTAGCAGTAGGCGTACTCGTAACTGTTACAGTTACCGAAGTACTATAAGGGCAACCGTTAAAAGTTCCCTGATAAGTAATAGTATGAGTTCCGATTCCAGCTATTGATGGAGAAAAGGTATTGCCCGTAACTCCTGGTCCACTAAAAGTACCTCCTGCAGGAGTACCTACTAAAGTGATAGTTCCCGAAGTTGAGCAATACTGACTAGCAATAGGACCTTGCGAGGTATTAATTGTAGCAGTAATCTGTGGAACTACGGTTACTGATACAGTAGTGCTATACGAACAATTATTGGACACGCCTTCATAGCGTATAGTATGAGTGCCCGCCCCTGCTAGCGTAGGATTAAACGTATTACCTACTACACCCGGACCACTAAAGTTACCTCCTGCTGGCGATCCAATAAGAGTAACTGCTGCAGCATTAAAACAATAGCTTGCGCTTAAACCGCTAATAGTAGCCACAGGATTATTGACTACAGTGATAGTAACAGTAGTGCTATAGCTACATCCCCCTTGAACACCTGAATAGGTAATAGTATGCGTTCCAATTCCAGCATTCGAAGGAGTAAAAACACCGGTAGCATTTACACCCGGCCCACTAAAAGTTCCCCCCGAAGGATTACCTACTAGAGTAATAGCTGAAGAATTTAAGCACAAATTGCTAGCGGCACCTATTATAGAAGCTACTGGTGCTTGGGAAACTGTTACGGTTGCCGTAGTAGAAAAGCTACATCCTGCTATATTTCCTTGGTACTGCAATGTATGGGTTCCGAGCCCTGCGGCACCAGGATTAAAAGTATTTCCAGAGACACCGGGTCCACTGAAAGTACCGCCCCCTGGAGAAGCACTTAATGTTACTACCGGCGAATTAATACAATACTGGGGCTGTAAATTCAAAAAGCTAGCTACCGGCTGATTAGTTACTGTAACAGAGATTGAGGTAGTATAATTACATCCATTAAAATTACCACTATAACGAATAGTATGAGTACCTAGACCAGCTATATTAGGATCAAAAGTATTACCTACTACCCCTGCTCCCTCAAAACGCCCTCCACTTGGCGAGCCACTTAGTACAATAGGAGGAGTATTTAGACAAGTTGAAGACCCAATACCACTAATCGAAGCAACCGGTTGCTGGGTTATTTCCACCTGCTGAGTAGTAGAATAAGAACAGCCATTACTTGTTCCAGAATAAGTAATAGTAATCGTACCTACACCCGCTGCTGCTGGGTTAAAAGTGTTGCCACTCACTCCGGGTCCACTAAAGCTACCTCCTGCTGGCTGCCCAATTAAAGATACAGCACTTGAAGTAGAACAGTACTGATTACTTAAGCCTACGATACTGGCTACAGGAGGCTGGTTAACACGTACCGTTGCTGCCGTAGTATAAGGACATGCAGCATTCAAGTTGGAATAGGTAATAGTATGAGTTCCTACCCCTGCTATAGCAGGATTGAAAGTTGAACCTACAACTCCTGGTCCGCTAAAACTTCCTCCTAGCGGAACACCACTAAGAGTAACAGGAGAAGAGTTAGTACAATACTGAGGCGCTAATCCACCAATTGCTGCTGGTACTGGTGCCACTACTGTAACATTTACGCTAGTAGTATAAGCACATCCGTCTTTAGAGCCTCGATACTCAATAGTGTGGGTGCCCGCTCCCGCTAAAGCAGGATTGAAAGTTGAACCTACAACTCCTGGACCTCGAAACGTTCCACCTACAGGAGAACCTACCATCGAAGCGGATGGGCTATTCAAACAATACTCAGCACTTAAGCCTGCTATAGAAGCTGCGGGCAAGTTCGAAACAAACACTGTAACGCTAGCCGAATAAGAACAACCACCAACATTTCCGCTATAGGTCAACACGTGAGTTCCTGCGCCTGCTATACTTGGATCGAATCGAAGACCCGAAGTACCTGGTCCACTCAAGGTACCTCCTGGAGGAGTCACCTGTAGTGTAACCGCAGGCGAATTAATGCAAAAAGCTTCTTCTACTCCACTTATGGCAGCTATCACAGGCAGCGTTACTGTAACATTTACTGTAGTACTATAAGCACAAGCTCCTACTCTTCCTTCATATCGAATTGTATGTGTTCCCGGACCTGCTAGAGAAGGGGTAAACACGTTACCTGCCATACCTGGTCCCGTGAAAGTACCTCCTGCGGGAGTCCCCGTTAAAACTACAGCATTGTCTGTACTGCAATAAGCATTATTAGGATTAGTAAAACCGGTAATGTTGGGTGTAGGAGCTTGAGTTACAGTTACGGTAGTAGTAGTCGAATATTCACATCCATCCAAATTACCTTTATAAGTAATTGTATGGATGCCTGCTCCCGCTTGAGCAGGATTAAATTGATTGCCACTAATACCCGGCCCTTCAAAACGACCACCTGCAGGAATAGCCGTTAAAGTGGCGGGTGCACTATTAGAACAGTAGTTAGGATCCAAACCTCCTACAAATGTAATAGGAGGATTAGCAACCCTTATAGTAACAGTTGTATTATAAACGCACCCTCCTTGATTACCAAAGTAAAAAATAGTATGAGTACCCGGACCTGCAATTCTTGGAGAAAATGAATTACCTACAATACCCGGACCATTCAAAGAACCTCCCGCAGGATTCAATATCAAAGGAATATCAGCATCGGTAGCACAGTAACTTGGTTGAAGTCCTCCCGCTGCAGTAACACTTGGCTGGATAAACTGCGTGACACTAACGGTAGCAGAAGTAGTATAGTTACATCCATTTTCGGAGCCTGAATATGTTATTGTATGGGTACCTGCTCCCGCATTTGCTGGATTAAACCTATTGCCACTTATTCCTGGTCCACTAAACGTACCTCCCAAAGGTATACCCGCTAGATCTACCGGGCTACCCGTTGTACAATATTGACTCGCCAACCCAAAGATAGCTGGAGGCGTTTGCTGTATTACTCGAATCTGAACTGAACTAAAATAAGAACATCCGCCTGCAACACCACTATAACTAATTGTATGAGTTCCAGCACCTGCCAGCGCAGGAGTAAAGCGCCCATCAGGACTAATACCTGGTCCTTCAAAAGTTCCTCCACTAGGGGTAGCAGAGAAATTCACTGGTGCTTCTTGTGAACAATAAGTAGGCTTAAAGCCTGAAATTGTTGCCGTCTGAGCTTGCGAAACTGTTACAGTTACAGTTGTAGAATAATTACATCCCCCTATAGTACCACTATAAGTTATTCGATAGACGCCTGCTCCTGTACTCGGAGAAAAAGTATTTCCTACTACTCCTCCTCTATCGCTACTAAAATTACCTCCTGCAGGAGTACCTATCATAGTGACCGGAGGATTATTGGTACAATACTGCGTACCCAACCCTGCAATAGACGGCGTAGGCTGTTGCGTAACTCGAACAGTAGCACTTGTTTCAAATGCACATCCTCCCACGTTACCAGCATAAGTAATAGTATGCGTGCCCGCTCCCGCTATACCAGGGTTGAAGCGATTAGTGCCGGTAATTATACCAGGTCCAGTGAAGGTACCTCCGGCAGGTGTACCTGTAAGAGCTACTTCTGAGGCATTAGAGCAATAAGCAGCTGCTAAGCCTGTTATAGAAGCACTCGGAATAGGAGACACACTTACCTGACGAGTAGTTTGATAATCACAGCCTCCAATACTTCCTCTATATGTAATAGTGTGTGTACCTATTCCTGCAACAGCGGGATTAAAAGTATTACCTACTACTCCATTTCCACTGAATGTACCTCCTGTAGGATTTCCAAGCAAAGTAGCCGCAGGAGAATTCAAGCAATATGCAGGAGCAAGACCTACAATTTCGACATTCGTAGGCGTCGGAGTAACACGAATATTTACTGTAGTTGAATAACTACAACCATCTTGGGTACCAGAATAGGTTATAGTATGAGTACCTGCACCTGCAGTTTGCGGACTAAAGGTATTTACACTCACGCCTGTTCCACTAAAAGTACCACCTGCAGGTGTTCCTCTCAGGGTAATAGCAGAAGTTGTTATACAAACTGCTTCAGGTAAAGCTTCAATAGTAGGTACCACTGGCGTGCTTACTCTTATAGTGATAGAAGTACTATAAGTACAGGCACCAGCGTTTCCTGCATAAGTAATTGTATGAGTACCTACTCCTGCAACGCTAGGGTTAAATTGTGTTCCTAATACGCCAGGCCCACTAAAAGTACCACCTGCAGGTGTTCCTATTATAGTAACTGGCTGAGCTGTTTGACAATACACATTTTGCAGGCCCGCAATAGAAGCAACCGGATTATTATCTACCGTTACTTGACGAGTAGTAGAGTAAGCACAGCCCCTAAAATTGCCGCTATACGTGATAGTAACAACGCCTGGAGTTACATTTGCGGGATTAAAAGCATTACCAGAAATGCCCGGGCCGCTAAAGCTGCCCCCTGTAGGCAATCCTGTTAATGTAACTGGTGGCGAAGTTCGGCAATAAGCATTATTTAAGCCTACGATGCTTGGTGTAGGGGGCGCTGTAACGGTCACACTTAAAGTAGTGGAATAAACACATCCCCCTAAATTTCCACTATATGTTATTGTGTGCGAACCGGCACCCGCTGCAGCCGGAGAGAAAGTGTTTCCACTAATTCCAGGTCCTGAAAAAGTACCTCCTGCAGGAGACGCATTAAGAGTAACATTATTCTCCGTGGCACAGTACTCGGCAACTAAGCCAGTTACAGAGACTGTAGGCGGAGCTGTTACACGAACCTGAACATTGGTAGTATAACTACAACCTCCAATAGTTCCGCTATAGGTTATTGTGTAGTTACCCGGAGTGGAGGGTGTAAAACGATTACCACTAATTCCTGGTGCACCACTAAAGGTACCCCCCGCAGGATTACCTATTAAAATGACTGGATCACTTGTTGTGCAATATTCATTATTCAAGCCTACAATTTGAGGCGTAGGAGCTGAAGTAATTGTTACACTTACAGAAGTTGAATAGCTACACCCTCCCAAATTTCCACCATAACTAATAGTATGGGTTCCTGCACCTGCAACACTTGGAGTAAAAATACTCCCTTGAACCCCTGGTCCGCTAAAAGTTCCTCCACTTGGAGTTGCCTGTAAATTCACAGGGCTTGCCGTAATACATAGCGGAGAAGTTATATTCAATATAGCAGCATTAGGTTGAGCTGTTACCGTAATAGTTCTCGTCGTGGAGTAATTGCAGCCATTTAGAGTTCCTTGGTAAGTTATGGTAAAAGTTCCCGCCCCTGTAGCAGAGGGGTCAAAAATTCCGTTTTCACTAATGCCACTACCACTAAATCTACCTCCGGCTGGCTCACCAATAAAGGCTGTAGGTCCCGCATTAATACATAATCCTCCCTCGCCAGGCCCTGTTACTCGAGCTGTAGGTTGTGCACCTACGTTTACAGTCTGGGTAGTGCTAAAATTACAACCTTCAAAGTTTCCACGATATTCTATGGTATGAGAGCCTACTCCTGCTGCAGAAGGGCTAAATGTATTGCCACTTACCCCTGGCCCACTAAATGTACCTCCTAGTGGGGTTCCACTAAGTGTAACAGGAGTAGTCGAAGTAACACAATATGCACTTTGTAGTCCACTAATAGTAGCCAAAGGTTGGGCAGTAACACGTATTGTGGCTGTAGTGGAAAACTGACAAGCAGTAGTGTTACCCACGTATGAGATAGTGTGGGTACCGGCACCTGCCAAGCTAGGATTAAAATTATTTCCCTGTATCCCTGGTCCACTCAATGTACCACCGGCTGGAGCGCCTGTTAAAGTTATAGGATTAGCATTTATACAAATAGGGGAAATAATACCACTTATATTAGCAGTAGGTTGCTGCTCTACGGTTACTTGTTGTGTAGTGGCATAACGACAGCCTCCTATTGTTCCTTCATATCTGATTGTAAATGTACCTGTTCCTGCTGCTGCTGGGCTAAAAGTATTAGCTCCCGTAATACCCGGCCCACTGAAAGTTCCACCAACAGGAGTCCCTATTATACTCACAGGTGAGGCATTAGCGCAATAAATATTATTCAACCCACTAATTGTTGGAGTAGGCTTAGCTGTAACTGTTACGTTAGTTTGAGTAGAATACAAACATCCATTAAAATTGCCACGATAGGTAATGGTATGAGTACCTGCTCCCGCTTGAGATGGACTAAATATACTCGTTCCTGTTAAAATTCCTGGACCTTCAAATGTACCTCCTCCTGGGGTTCCAGTAAGAGTTACCTGGTCTGAGTCTATACAATATGGGCCTGCTAGGCCTGTAATACTTGGAGTAGGGGGAGCAGTTACAGTTACTTCTATCTGCCGAGAATATTGACAGCCAAAGAAATTGCCTGAATAAGTTATAGTATTAACTCCAACATTTGCACGTGCAGGGTCAAAGATATTGCCTATCATACCTGGACCCTGGAAACTCCCCCCTTGGGGAGTTGCAGTAACTACCACTGGAGATGCTGTACGGCAAATAAAGTTTTGAAGTCCACCAATTTCAACAATAGGCTCTGCAGATACTCTTAAATTAACTGAAGTACTATAATTACACCCCTCAAAATTACCTCGGTAGGTTATTGTATGCTCTCCCACCCCTGCATTAGCTGGAATAAAAGTATTGTTTACTACACCAGGACCACTAAACGTTCCTCCTGGAGGAGTTGCGTTAATAGTAACAGGTGTGGTTTGAGAAACACAATAATTTGCAGATAAGCCGCTTATAGTAGTACTCGGTCGGCTACTTACCCGTGCACTAATACTAGTAGAATAAGTACAGCTTCCCTGGGAGCCGCTGTAAGTAATAGTAAAAGAACCTGGTCCTACATTAGCGGGACTAAATAAACCTGCCGGCGTAGTCCCGGGGCCACTAAAAGTACCCCCCGATGGGGTTCCGGTAAGTTGCACAGGCGAAGCATCTACACAGATAACTCCTCCTGCTATACCTGAAATGCTAGCGGTAGGCCTTGCTTCTACCGTAACTTGCTGTGAGGTAGAATATTGACAACCTCTTGTGGTTCCAGAATAGGTTATAGTGAAAGTTCCTGCTCCCGCTACTGCAGGATTAAAAGTATTTCCACTAATAGCTCCTGCTACTGCAGGATTAATGCTAAAAGTACCACCACTTGGAATACCGTTGATAGTAACGGCGGGCGCAGTAACACAGTAAGTTGATTCTAATCCTAAAATAGCAGCATTCGGCTTACCCGAAACCTCAACCTGTATGGAAGTGGAGTATGCACAACCTCCTAAATTACCGCTATAGGTTATAGTATGAGTACCTACTCCGGCTGTTGATGGTGAAAACTGGTTGCCACTTACTCCTGTACCCGAAAAATTTCCTCCTGAGGGAGTTCCAGTTAGGGTAATAGAATTTACTTCTACACAGAAGGGTCCTTGTGCGGAAAGAGTAATTGTAGGGGTTACAGGCGCTGTTATACGAATAGTTTGAGTTGTAGTATAAGTACACCCTCTAAAGGTTCCTTCATAACGAATTGTAATCTGTCCTGTACCCGCTGCGCCGGGGTTAAATATATTATTGCTTACGCCCGGTCCTGAGAAGGTTCCACCTGCAGGATTACCCACTAACTGCACTGCTCCTGCAGTGGTACAATACTCATTGTTTAAGCCTAAAATACTCGGCGTTGGTCTTTCTGTAACTACCACGACTCGAGTAGTAGTATAGGCGCACCCCCCAAAATTTCCTCTATATTCTATTGTATTATTACCAATATTTACAAACGGAGCCCCGGGATTAAAAGTATTTGTAGTAGTACCATTTACAGTAAATTGCCCCCCTGTTGGAGTTCCATTTAATGGAACGGGTTGAGCATCCCGGCAATATTCATTATTAAGCCCAGTAATTTGCGCTTGGGGAACAGCTGTTACCGTTACATTTTGAGTAGTGGTATAGGTACAACCTCCTAAATTTCCTTCGTATCGAATAGTATGAGTACCGACTCCAGCATTGGCTGGATTAAATACATTATTGCTCATACCTGGTCCTGAGAAAGTACCCCCTGCTGGGTTTCCTGTAAGGGTAACACTACTAGCTGTTATACAATAAGGACCACCCAAACCACTAATACTTGCAGTTGGCTGAGCTGTAACAGTAACTTCTTGCTCGGTGCTATATTGGCACCCCCCCAAATTACCAGAGTAGCGAATACGATAAGTACCTGCACCCGCAGCACTTGGCGTAAATACATTTCCTTGCAAACCAGAAGAACCACCTATTAAGGAAAAGGTGCCCCCCGAAGGGTTACCAATTAAAGTGACAGGCGTAGTGCTTGTTACACAGTAGGAAGATTGGAGCCCTAAAATAGAGGGAGTAGGAGGTGTAGTAATCCTTACATTTCGAGATGTAGTATAAGCACAACCGCTTAAGTTGCCAGAATAAGTTATAGTATAGCTACCTGCTGGTAAATTAGGATTAAAGCTAGAAGGCTGTACCACACCCGTACCACTCAAGGTACCCCCTGCAGGAGAAAGCGTTAAATTGACAACTGCGTCTGTACTACAGTAGGCGTCCGCTAAACCATTTATAGCAGGTGTAGGAGGAGAAGAAATAGTTACCAAAGCAGTGGTAGAATAGGAGCATCCTCCTATGTTACCACTGTAAGTTATAGTATAAGTACCTGGTGTAATTGCAGAAGGCGTAAGTGTACCCGTTGGTGTAAGCCCTGTTGGAATTCCACTAAAGGTACCTCCAGATGGTAGGCCTATTAAATTGACGGGTGGAGAAGTAGTACAGTAAGGGGAATTTAGGTTACTAATCGAAACAGTAGGAGTGGCAGTTACAGTAACTGAAATGTTTGTACTATAAGCACATCCCCCCAAATTGCCACTGTAAGTGATTGTATAAGTACCGGCACTAGAAGGATTAAAAGTATTGCCCGTGACACTGTTACCTGTTCCGCTAAAAGTGCCGCCTGCTGGTGTTCCTCTTAGAGAAACGGGTAGAGCAGTGATACATATGGGAGAAGAAATACCCGTAATAGAGGGAATGGGCTGTGCTGTAATTATCACCTCCTGAGCGGTTGAAAAATTACATCCTCCTTGGTTACCAGAGTAGGTAATGGTATAGGTACCCGGTTGTAAACTAGAGGGCAAAAATACAGTACCTGTAACACCTGGTCCACTAAATGTTCCACCTGCTGGAACCCCCGTTAAATTAACAGGCCCTGCATTGGCGCAATAAGCACCAGCCAGCCCATTAATTGCAGGAGGAATAGGCGCAGTAATAGTTATACTAATGGAAGTAGAATAGTTACACGCTCCTTCTGTACCCTGGTAAGTAATTTCATAGGTTCCTGGCACAGCATTTGCTGGGGTAAATACGCTACCGCTTAAAGCAGGGGTAGAGGGAGTAACAGAGAAAGTACCTCCTGCGGGTCTACCCGTGAGCGTAAAAGCACTTGCAGTCTGGCAAACTTGCTGCCCAGGAAATCCTGCAATACTCACAGCGGGAGCATTAATTACAGATACATTAAAAGAAGTTGAATAGCGACATCCTCCTAGCTCCCCAGAATAGGTAAGTGTATGAGTACCCACTCCTGCATTCCTGGGAATAAAGTTAGTAGTTGCGGGTTCTACTCCTGGTCCACTGAGAGTTCCTCCTGTAGGAAATACTGTTGCAGTAACAGGCGGGTTAGTGATACAAACCTGGCTTGGAATTCCTGTAACCCTAGGCGTAGGAGGATCATTAACAGCCACATCTCGAGAGGTAAAGTAGTTACAGCCGTTAAAAGAACCCTGATAACCTATGGTATATATTCCAGCAGTAAGGCTACTAGGGGTAAAAGTATTATTGGGTAGGGGCGTTCCATTTAATGTGAAGGTTCCACCACTAGGGGTGCCTGTTAGAGTTACGGAGCCACTTGTTCTACAATATTGGCTTAATAAATTAGCACCGATGGTTGCATTAGGTGGTGTAGAAACAGTAATAGTAGCACTCGTTGTATAATTACAACCATTAATGGTACCGCTATAGGTTATAGTATGCTGCCCCGCTCCTGCTGCCGTGGGGTTAAATCTGTTTCCGCTCACACATGCGCCGCATGAAGCACTAAAGGTTCCCCCTGCAGGGTTTGCGTTCAGCTGCAATGGTGAAGCATCAACACATATAAATTGAGGCAAATTGATAAAGGCTACATTATTAGGGGGTGCTCCTACTACTATGGAGTCCCTAACTGTATAGGGGCATCCTCTATCAAAGCCACTATAAGTAATTCGAAAAGTTCCTGGTCCTGCAATATTTGGAAGGAATTGATTACCATTAATGCAATTAGTACAATTAGCAGTAAATGTTCCTCCTACAGGAGTTCCCACTAGAGTTATAGGCGTGGTAGTAGTAGAGCAGGTAAGTCTTGTAGAGGGAGTAACGGAGGCTGCAGGCGCTTCACACCCTATTTTCAGTACAAAGGCGTCTTTATTTCCTCTTAGAGAAGCTTGAAATGGATTTTGGGTTGGAAAATTACTGCTTTGTGTAAATCCACACACATAAGCTAAACCTGTAGCATCTGTAACTACATCATAAGCTTCGTCACGCTGGTTACCTCCCAGATAAGTTGCCCAGTCTCTTGCTCTCTCTGCGTTGAATCGTATTACAAAGGCATCAAAGGCAGTACCATTTAGAGCCCCCTGGTATGAGTTGATAATCGGAAAGTTTGAACTTCGCGTTCTTCCTACTAAAGTAATTTCGCCGCTTCTACTAATATCTACGCCTCGCCCATTATCATCCGAATTACCCCCATAATAAGTAGCCCATACTAAACCTCCACTAGGATTAAACTCAGCTAAATAAGCGTCTGCTAGACCACCTAGGCTTTGTTGAGTAAAACTACCTGTAGGCGTAGGTCTTTGAAATGTGGTGCTTCTTGTTGTACCTGTTATTACTACTCTTCCAGCTGCGTCCATGTCAATGCTTATAGCATCATCTTGCTGCTCTCCACCAAAGTAGGTAGCATATACAAGCTGCAAGCTTGAGTTAAAACGAATAACAAAAGCATCTTGGATACCCCCAAAAGTGGATTGCGCTGCGTTAGGAGTAACCGGGAAATTAGTACTAAACACATTCCCCGTTACTGCTACCCCTGCAGCAGAAACTGCTATATCAAAACCTACCTCATCATTAGAAGGACTGCCGTAGTAAGTAGTCCATTCCAAAACACCACTATTGTTATAACGCGCAACAAATACATCAAAGAATTGCCCTCCCCCATTAGGATCTACAAAAGCTCCTGGAATACTAGATACAGGAAAATCAATATCTGTACTATTAGTTACACCTGTAATATAAACATTTCCACTTTGGTCTACTCCCACCCCCCATCCTTCGTCTGCAGCTTCATCACCTCCAATTAATCCTCCGGTAGATCCACCAAAATATCGATCCCATTGTAAAACTCCATTACTGTTAAAATATGCAACAAAGGCGTCTGCGGTTCCACCGTTATATCCCCCACCACTTACTAAATTGGTACTATTTGTACGTCCCGTGATGGCAATATCGCCATTAGGAGCAGTAGCAACGCCATTGCCCACATCTAGAAAAGAACCTCCATAGTAGGTAGACCAAAGACGTGCACCACTTGAGTTAAACTTGGTGATTACGACATCGAATTGTCCTCCTGTGTAGGCGGGCCCAATAGTCACAGGAAAATCAATACTACTAGCTGCTCCCGTTACAATCACGTTTCCATCATTGTCTAGGGTAATATCATAAAAATCTTCTTCTGTGGAGCCTCCGTAGTAAGTAGACCAATAAATTACTAAGGGGTCTATTACCAATTTTTGGTTTTTATCATAAGCGCCTATCCCAAAAGATATTATACCGTCTTTGATTATGAAATTAGCAGGAATGATTTTTTTAGCATCGATATTGACATTTTCTTGATAACAAAAAGGGGAATTTTCAATAATTCTTCCTAAAGGATTGGTTATTACGAGATTACCATTAGTTTGAAGTTCTTGATTTTGAGCTCCATAATACTTTAATTTGATAATAGATGGGTCTGCTCCAGGGTGCACAATGAAATCATACTTCATCCCTCCTGGAGTAGTAGAATTCCCGTAAAATACCAGGTCTATATTAGGGTAAATATTTTTATAAACTAGTTTCCCATAAATTTTCATTTTTTGTAGCCTTGTACCTGTATGGCCTAGATACATATTAATATATTCGGGAGCGGGATCTTCTGCTTCTACAGTGACATTAGGATTAGCTCCTAAAATTTCTAGGTCTAGGCGATATAATTCAGTTATTTTTTTTATGGGTTTATCAAATTTTCTCAAATTGGTAATATTTTCTTCTTCTATTTTAGGGAAGACATAGCTTATTCTGTTTTTTGAGAAAAAAACTTTTATTCCACTTATCTCAGTAGTAAATAAAAGATCACTTCGGAAATTTCCTTTGATATCCTTTATTTGGCCTTGGTTAGGAAGAAAGATAAAGTCACTTTTCTCAGGCTTTGGTAGCTTTTTGGCGAAAGCTAAGCAAGCTAGAACAAGCCAAATAAGTGCCACAAAAATATTTTTCATATAGTGAATAGTATTAGAGCGTTTCATTAGGTACACAAATTTATATAGCTAAAGCTTATAAAAAAATAATTTCTAAGTAAAATAATTGAAAAGAGCAATTAGAAGTTCAGTACTTTACAATTGGCAACAACTAAAATTTATTAACAATCATAGCTAGAATAAACTTTTGTAAACGAAAATTATCGACATAAGATAATTTTAGGAGCCTGATGAAAAGAAAAAGGTAGATAAAAAAGAAAGAATTAAAGCTCTAATAAGCTCTAAACTTTTCTTTCTTTAAAGAAACAATTTTAGTCCTAAGTTTGTTAATTTGAAGTTTAGGTTGATTAACCACGATATATTAAAAATAAATGATATCTAGTAGCATAAACGAGAATGATATAGAAGTTGAGTTGGAAGAGCTCAACCAATTGAGCCAAGCTATCCTAACCAAATACGGATATGACTTTACTAACTACGCGCAATCTTCCTTCAAGCGAAGGATAATTATGGTTCTAAAAAAAAATAGTATTAAAAGTGTTGGTCTTCTCATTCAAAAAATTGTACAAGATCCTAAGTTTTTTGAACAATTTGTTACAGACATAACAGTAAATACGACAGAGCTATTCCGAGATCCTTCTTTTTTTCGAGTAGTAAGGGAGGAGCTTTTGCCTATTCTAAGTAACCGTCCTGAATTTAATATTTGGCATGCCGCTTGCTCAACGGGAGAAGAAGTAATATCGATGGCAATCTTATTAAAAGAAGAGGGGCTATGGGAAAAAGCTAAAATATATGCTACCGACATTAATACAGCTGTGCTTAAAAAAGCAGCAGAAGCACGATATCCTCTTAGAAATTGGGAATTATTTAAACAAAACTATTCAAATACAAACCCTAAGGGAAAACTAGAAGATTATTGTGAAATAAAAGATAATGAAATTCAATTTGATAAAGATTTAATTAAAAACGTTAGATTCAAGCAACACGATTTGGCGGTAGACCAGCATTTTTTCAAGTTTGATTTTATTCTTTGTCGCAATGTAATGATTTATTTTAATCAAAAACTACAGAATCGGGTGTTTGAGCTTCTACATAATAGCCTATTCTTGGGAGGTTATTTAGCTTTAGGGGCTAAAGAGTCTTTAATATGGTGTAAAATTGCAGATAAATTTGCTGCTTTCAACGAAAACGAGAAAATATATAAGAAGATCAAATTATAAGAAAGCTTATAGGAAATGGCTAATGAAAAAAAAATGTGGGAAATCATTGTTATTGGGGGCTCAGCAGGAAGTTTTTCTGTAGTAAGTAAAATTTTAGAAAAAGTACCTCGCAACTTAAGTGTTCCTATTGTATTATGTTTGCATAGATTAAAGGACAAAAGGGAGGGCTTCAAAGAAGCGCTGGAAATTAAGTCTAATATTCCAGTTAGGGAGCCCTGTGATAAGGATAAAATAGAAAAGGGAGTAGCGTACTTAGCACCCTCCAACTATCACTTACTCATTGAAAGTAAAGAGATATTTGCTCTTTCTACAACTGAACTAGTTCAATATTCGCGTCCTTCGATAGACGTACTATTTGAGTCCGCTGCAGATACCTATAAAGGGGGTGTTCTAGGATTACTTCTCTCAGGTGCTAACCGCGATGGGGCTCTTGGAATGAGCAGGATTAAGTCTAAAGGAGGCTTTACTATCGTTCAAGATCCTAAAGATGCTAGTATGCCTACTATGCCTGCTGCAGCCATAGAAACAACAACTATCGACTTAGTTTTAGATACCTCTAATTTAGTCTCCTTTTTTGCTAATATTGAAAAAAATTTATTTATCCATGCTGCAAGTTAAATTTAAGAAGTATTTTTATTGATAGATTAATTTTTATCCACAATTCAGAGGGTTTCCATTTGCAATATTATTTTTACTTTAGTATCTTTGCTGTGTTTAAGTACGTAGAGTGCAATCTGCGCCCTGCATCCGCCAAAATGCAAAGTTATTAATTTTTAATGTACCATGGAAAAAAGTAGTAAAAGGAGTAAAGGTAGCGTTTGAAAAAATTGAAATAAAGCAAATTCGCATTTGATGATGATTATGAGTACAAGCCAGCCTACAGAAACAGAAAAAAAAGAAGGCCCTTTGGCATTTAGCTATGAATGCTATAAGGATATGCTGGACAATAATATTATATTTGCCTATCGAGGTATAGTTACCTCTGATTTAGTAACCAATGTGCTTGAAATAATGGAAGAAAGATTAGAGGAGGAGGGACAAAGCAAAAAAATTTCAAAAAAAGTATTTAACGTAATGGTTGAATGCCTCACAAACGTGTATGTAGATGAAGATAAGCTATTCAAGGAAGGATATGATCCCTCAGCATTGTTGTTGGTTGCTAAGGGCTCTAATTCTTATAAGGTAACTACAGGGAACTATATTCCTACCAAAGGCGTAAATAGTCTGAAGCTGATGATAGATCGAATCAATAGCATGGATAAAGAAGAACTCAAAACATATTACCAGGAAATACTTTGCATGGAAGAGCCAGATATGAACGGACTTACTAACTTAGCTATTATCGATCTGGCTAGAAAATCAAAAAATAAACTAACATATACCTTCAAGTATGAAAACAATAAATATACTTTTTTTACTTTAGAGTCGCAGATTTCAAAATCGGGAGTGTAAATGGTATTTTCGTTTACTCATAATACATCTAAAATAAATCTAAATTTAAATTACAAAGCAATATGCTCGAAGCATTAAAAATTGAACCAACTCATAAAACACCTAAAGTATATTTGGACCCTAAAGAAAATCATTTCGAAGTAAGTGGGCGCTCTATTCCAGAAGATTCGGTAGGATTTTATAAAAGAATCCTCGACTGGATAGATGAATACGCCAACCAACCCAATCCTGAAACGGAATTTAAATTCGAGCTAGAATACTTTAATACTAGCTCTTCTAAAAATATTTTAGAGCTTCTAAAAAAATTAGAAAAAATACATCTTGAAGGGAAAGGAAAAATTCACATTACCTGGTACTACGATGAAGATGATGAAGATATGGAAGAAACGGGGGAAGATTATAAAGCTTTATTAAATGTCCCCCTAGACTTAATTATGAAAGTGTACTAGACATAAGTATAATTAACTGACCCTACTTATTTCTGTTTGTTAACCTAACTAATTAAATAATTCTGGCGGTGAGCATGACGTATAGCTATTACAAAAACATGCAGGTAAACAATATTATATTTGTTTACCAGGGTGAGGTAACCGCAGAGTTAGTATCGTCCATTCTTCACATGATGGAAAATAAACTAGATGGCGATGGTGAAGATAAAAAAATTAAGAAAAAAGTTTTTAATGTAATGGTAGAGTGTTTACAAAATGTTTATCACCATCTAGATACCTTAGAGGTAAGCGTGGACGATACAGAAGTAAATGATCGAACTGCACTCCTTATGATTGGTAAGGAGGAGAAAGACTACTACGTTATCACGGGTAATCATGTTCTTAATGAACGAGTAGCTGCTTTACGTAGCCGTCTTGAAAAAGTGAATAGTTGTGATAAAAATGAACTAAAGAACCTGTACCAATCGATATTAAATGACGGGGAATTATCAGAAAAAGGAACCGCAGGACTAGGCATGATTGATATAGCCCGAAAATCAGGGCAAAAACTAGGTTATGATTTTCACCCTGTATCAGATAAGTATTCTTTTTTTAGTTTAGAAGCAAAAATTGCGCGTTATTAATCCGTGATCCTTTTTTTATAATTATCAATAAATTGGAGGAAAAAAATGAGATCACTAATTATTGAACCAACGGCCAAGACCCCAAAAGTAATAATGAACTCTGATATTAATGTTTTTGAAATAGTGGGTAGGTCTATACCAGAAGATTCCGTTGGATTTTACCGAAAGGTTCTGGATTGGGTAGATGAATATGCTAAAAATCCCAACGCGCACACCAACTTTAAATTTCAATTGGAGTATTTTAACACTAGCTCTTCGAAATGCCTATTAGATTTATTTCGAAAGCTAGAGAAAATGTATAAAAATGGCCATGATGTAGTTATAACCTGGCATTATGATGCAGATGATGAAGACATGGAAGAAACAGGGGAAGATTACAAAGCACTTTTAGAGGTGCCATTCGAATTAGTATCAATATAATTAATTATTAAACATAATATGATATGTCAAGGAGGGAGTCAGAAGCATTTCCTCATGAAACGGAAGTGCTTAGAGTAGCAAGAGAAACCGCCCAGAATCCTAACTTAACAATGGATGAAATACAGAAAGCGTTTAATACCCTATGTGATGAATATGAAAAGCTTTTAGAAGAAACCCGTTTTTTAACCAAAACGGCAGATAAGCTCGAGATGAAGCTTAACGCAGCTAACGAAAAGCTGAAAGCGGAAAAAAATTATTTCGCCACAGAGGCTGAAATAAATCGAGTAGAAAAAGAAAAAGCTCTACACAAGAATAAGCAACTATTTCAAGAAAAAACTGAAGCGGTTACAAGTGTAAATAAATTACAAACTACGCTCAGTATAATAATAGTTGTTCTACTGGTTTTGCTAATTACGCTAGGGTATTATGCATTTCACCCACAAAAAATGATTCAAATTATGCAGCAGTTAGGTATCAGGGAGAATTAGAATGAACTGCTCCTTTTTCTAATTCTCCTCTTCTGTTTCACCATTAACTATTTTTCTAATGCCAATATTTTAAGTCCTCAATGGAATTATTGTTTTAGCTTATTCAGTAGGCAATTGTACTGAACTTGTGACTGAATGCACATATCCATTTTAAGGATAGGATGCTCAAATGTAAGACGGTAACAACACAATAATATTGACAAGTCAGGTAAGAAATTTGTTTTTCCGTATTTAACATCACCACAAATAGGGCATCCTATGCTTGCTAATTGAACCCTAATCTGATGTTGCCTTCCAGTATGGGGAATTATCTTTAAAAGAGCACGCTTTCCTATTAGTTTCCACACCTCATAATCTAAGATAGCTTCTTGGCTATGTGGAATTTCTTTTAGGTAAGCACGCATAATATTTCTTCCGGGTATTTTCTTTAAGTAATGTATTAAACGTCCGGAAGGGCTAGGGGGTATCCTCTCCGTTACAGCGATATATTCTTTTTTGATTTTTCCTTCCTGAAATTGTTTGCTTAATCGAGCAGCTGCTTTTGACGTTTTTGCTAACATAATTACTCCACTAACAGGTCTATCAATTCTATGTAATAAAGCTAAATAAACGT
Organism: Bacteroidia bacterium; assembly: GCA_025057395.1. GTDB lineage: Bacteria > Bacteroidota > Bacteroidia > J057 > JANWXU01 > JANWXU01. Next base: position 46,585 of record JANWXU010000017.1, read on the forward strand.
TTCCTCGCTTTTCATATCGAACTTTAAGGTAATTTTTCGCCCATCCTATAACACTCAAGTCTTGAGTTATATCGTCTTGGCTTGGCA